>JAICUE010000249.1 GCA_025936015.1 Gemmatimonadaceae bacterium | reverse complement strand
ATCACCGCGCGAACGCTCGCCAATCCGACGCTGACCGCGAGCTACACGAAGTCGACGCCGCAGTATCACGCGGAGCTGGAGATTCCGATCCCGTCGCCGTGGATCCGCAATGCGCGCGTCGGGGCAGCGCGGTTCGCGATCGCTGCCGCGCGGCTGCGGTACACCCTGGCGCGCGCGTCGGCGGCGCTCGATGCGGACACGAGCTACACGCTGGCCGTGGCGGCGGCGGCACGCGCGTCGCTCTCGGCGCGGACCGCGGCCGACGCCAATACGCTGCTCCGGATGGCGATCGCCCGGCGTGACGCGGGGGACGCGAGCGATCTCGATGTCGATTTGGCGCGGGTGAACGCGGGACAGCAGGAGAACGCCGCGGCGGGCGATTCACTCGCGCTGCAGTCGGCGCTGCTCGACCTCCAGCTGGCGATGGGCATCGCCGCCGACAGCGCCGCGATCTGGCCGACCGATTCCCTCACCGCGCCGACGGTCGCCGACACCGCTACCGGTGAGCCGCTCGGCGTCGCCGCCGCCGTGGCCAGCCTCCGGTCCGCAACGTCAGGCCTAACGGCCGAGCGGCGGGCGACGTGGGCGGCGCCCTCACTGGTCGCCGGCATCGAGACGCGCGACCCGAGCGGGAGCGAACCGGGGATCCTGCCGGTGGTCGGGGTGGCACTCCCCCTCCCTTTCTTCGACCGGAACCGCGGCGCGGTCGCTGCCGCGGCAGCCGAGCAGCGACGAGCGACCGCCGAGCTGGCGCTCGCTCGCCTGGAAAGCCGGACGGAGCTGGCGCGGGCGCGCCGCGAGCAGGAAGCGGCGCTGGCCCGGATCGCCCGTGGCCGAACGGTCGTCGCGAGTGCGACCCGGGTGGCAGCCATGTCGATGACCGCGTACCGCGAGGGCGCGTCGACGCTGCCTAACGTTCTCGAGGCGCAGCGCAACGCTCGCGACATCCTGGCCCAGTACGTCGACGATCTCGCCCGCGCCTGGATCGCGTCCGCGACACTTCGCGCGCTCACCCTCAGCGCTCCGCTATCCCAATGAGACGGCCGGTCCAGTCATTCGCCGCGCGCGCGCTGCTCGCCACCGGCTTGATGCTCGGAGTATTCGTCGGCGGCTGTTCACACGACGCCGACGACGGCGATGAGGCCGCGGCGGCGCCGGTCGTCGGCGTGCGGACCGCGGTCGCCAGCGCCCAGCCGTTCACCGAGACCATCGGCGCCATCGGCAACGTCGAGGCCCGGGCCGGCCACTCGGCAGCGTTAGGCGCGCCCGGCGCGGCGCGCATCTCGCGGGTCCTCGTGACCCCCGGCCAGCACGTCTCGGCCGGCGACGTGCTGGTCGAGCTCGACCAGACCGCGTTCCAGGCGGCAGCGCAGAGCGCGGAGGCCCAGCTCGCGGCGAGTCAGGGATCATATGACCGGGCGAAGCGCCTCGCCGATGCGGGGATCGTTCCCCGCAAGGACGTCGAACAGGCGGCGGCGGAGCTGGCGAAGGCGCGCGCCGACGCGGCGACCGCCCGACGCGCGGCGCAGCTGTCCGTCCTGCGAGCGCCGATCTCCGGTGTCGTCACGAGCGTTACCGCGACGCTCGGTGCAACCGCGGATCCGGCGCTTCCACTCGTCGAGATCGCCGACCCGAGCGCCACGGACGTCGTGCTCAACACGACGCCGGCCGACGCGGCGCGCATCCACGCCGGCGCGTCCGTCGCCCTCGTCGGGGGGCAGAGCGCAGAGGGCGAATCGCTGGGCCACGGCACGGTGATGGACGTCGGCGGCAGCGTCGACTCGGCGACGCGAACCGTGCCGGTTCGCGTCAAGGTGACCAGCACTGCACGCCCGCTTCGCATCGGCGAGACGGTCTTCGGCGAGATCGCGACCGCCGTCAGGCCTGACGCGATCGTCGTCCCGACCGATGCGCTCGTGCCGGAGGGCGATGGCTTCAAGGTGTTCGTGGTCGACGCGCAGAGCATCGCCCACGCGCGGCCGGTGACCGTCGGCGCACGGACCGCGGCGCTCGCCGAGATCACGGCGGGACTGAAGGCCGGCGAGCGAGTCGTCACCTACGGCGCGTACGGCGTCGAGGACAGCGCGAAGGTCGTCCCGGCGGCGGGCGACGGAGCGACGCCGTGACTCCGCCCCCGGAGCCCGCGCCGCGGGGGGAGCGGACCGGTTTCTTCGCCCTTCTCGCCGAGCAGCGCCGCTTCGTCTATCTCGTCGTTGCCCTCGTCAGCGGCGCGGGGATCTGGACCGCACTCCGGCTGCCGTCGGCGATCTACCCGGAGCTGCAATTCTCGCGGATCACGGTCGTCGCCGAGGGATCAGCGTTAGGCGCACGGCAGGTGCTCTTTGCGGTGACGCGCCCGATCGAGGAGGCGGTCAGTATCGTTCCCGGCGTGACGCGCGTGCAATCCAAGGTGATTCGCGGCGGGAGCGAGACGAATGTCACCTTCGCCGAGCAGACGGACATGGCGTATGCGCTGCAGCAGATGCAGCAGCGCGTGAACCAGATCCGCGGCGACCTGCCAGCCGGCATCGATCTCGAGGTCGAGCGGCTGACGCCATCGCTCTTCCCTGTGCTCTCGTACAACCTCGAGGGCGGCGACGCCGCGACACTGTACGACATCGCGCGATACCAGATCCGTCCGCTGATCTCGCGCGTGCCCGGCGTCGGACGGGTCGACGTGCAGGGAAGCGACGTCCGCGAGATCGAGGTGATCGCCGACCCGACGCGGCTGAGCGCATTCGGGCTGACTTACGATGACCTCGCGACCGCGATCCGCAGCGCGACCGACGTCAACGCGGTCGGGAGGATGCCGGCCAACTACAAGCAGTACCTGATCGTCACCACGTCCGAGGCGCACTCGGCGGCGGACATCGCCAACGTCATCGTCCGGAGGACGACGCGGGTCGGCGACATCGCGACGGTGATCAACGGAACGGAGGATCACGTCCGCATCATCGCCGGCGACGGACGGCCGGCCGCGCTGCTCAACATCACGCGCCAGCTCGGCGGCAACACCATCGGGATCGCCGACAGCGTCGCGCAGATCGCAGCGACGATCCAGAAGACGCTGCCGCCGGGCGTGCGCCTCAAGCCGGTGTACGACCAGGCTGCGCTCGTGCGTGACGCGGTGACGTCGGTGCGCGACGCGATGCTCATCGGCGCGGCGCTCGCGGTCATCATCCTGCTCCTCTTCCTCCGGCACGCGCGGATCACGGCAATCAGCGCGTCGGCGATCCCGCTGACGATGGCGATCACCGTCTTCGTGATGTCGCTGATGGGCCAGAGCTTCAACCTGATGACGTTAGGCGCGATGGCGATCGCGATCGGGCTGGTGATCGACGACGCGGTGGTCGTCACCGAGAACATCGTCAGGCACCTCCGGTTCAATCCCGACCGGGACGCGGCGATTCACAACGCGGTGCGGGAGCTGATCTGGCCGGTGACGACGTCGACGCTGACCACCGTCGTCGTCTTCCTCCCGCTCGGCTTCCTCACCGGCGTCGAGGGCCAGCTGTTCAAGACGCTGTCGATCACGCTGACCATCGCGGTGCTCGTCTCGCTCGTGCTCGCGCTGACCATCATCCCGCTCCTCGCCGAGCAATTCCTCTCGGCGGAAGACGCTGCCGAGGAACGCGCCGAGGCGGCGCACGCGCCCGCGACCCAGCGCGGCCTCCTCGCGAAGGCGGGCGCGGCACTCGATGCGCTCTCGGTTCGGTACGAACGGTCGTTAGGCAGTGTGCTCGACCACGGCCGCCTGATGGCGATCGCGGCCGTTATTCTCGTCGCGGCGGGAGTACTCGCCTATCGATTCGTCGGAACCGGCTTCCTCCCCGAGATCGACGAAGGTGCGTTCGTCGTCGACTACGTGACGCCAGGCGGGACCGCCCTGCCGGAAACCGACCGGCAGGTTCACGTCGTCGAGAAGATCCTCGCATCGGAGCCGGAGATCACGGGAACGTCGCGGCGGACCGGGGCCGAGCTCGGGCTGTTCGCGACCGAACAGAACACCGGCGACATCGTCGCGCGGCTCAAGCCGGAGGGGCAGCGGAGCCGTTCGACGTTCGAGGTGATCGACGAGGTGCGGGCAAAGGCGGAGGCCGCGGTGCCGCGGCTGCGCATCGAGTTCGTGCAGATCCTCTCCGACGTCATCAACGACCTCGCCGGTGCGGCGCGGCCGGTCGAGGTGAAGCTGTTCGGTCCCGATCTCGACGCGCTCGAGAAATACGCCGAGAGCGTGTCGCCGGACATGGAGAAGATCGACGGGATCGAGGACTTCTACAACGGAGTGAGCGAGCCGAGCGCGGAGATGTCGATGTCGATCAGCGCAGCCGAGGCGGCGCGGATCGGGATGACCCCGGACCAGGTGAGCGCGGCCGCGGCCGGCGCGCTGCTCGGCGTCGATGCCGGCGAGGTCCGGTTGGAGGACCGCTCGGTCGCGGTCCGCGTCCGCGCACCCGACTCGGTGCGCTTCGATCCGCGCCAGCTCGGTGCGCTGCCGATCGTCTCGCCGGTAACGCACGAGGCGGCGCCCCTCGCGACGTTGGCGACGTTCACCCCGACGGAAACGCGCGGTACGCTGTTGCGGGAGAACCAGCAGCAGCTGATCGCGATGACCGGCGACCTCAGCGGCCGATCGTTAGGCGCCGTGGTCGGCGACGTGAAACGCGTGCTTGCGGCGCATCCGGCACCGGCCGGAATTCGGGTCGAGGTCGCCGGCCAGTACGCGAACCAGCAGGCGGCATTCCGCGCGCTGCTCCTCGTCCTCGCGCTCGCGTCGCTGAGCGTGATCGCGGTGATGGTCGTCCAGTTTCAGTCGTTCGTCGAACCGCTGGTGGTGCTCCTCGCCGCACCGCTGTCGTTCGTCGGGGCCCTGGTGCTGCTGCTGATCACCGGGACGCCGCTCAACGTCTCGTCGTTCATGGGGCTGATCCTGCTTGTCGGGCTGATCGTGAAGAACGGGATCATCCTGCTCGACT
>JAICUE010000473.1 GCA_025936015.1 Gemmatimonadaceae bacterium | reverse complement strand
TAGCCCGTCCACTCGTACGGCGACGCCGGCGTGTGCCATGCGCGCATCGCGGCGTCGCCGGGATAGATGCTGGTGTCGAAGCCCAGGTACGGGCCGGCGTCGGCAGGCGGCGGCGCGAGGATCGCGCTGGAATCGCTGCAGTCGGCGGTGACTACCGAGAACGTGACGAGCGCGACGCGCGCGAACCGGAACCATCGGGGCATCGGCCAAAGATACCCCGATGGCGTCGACCCGTTACTGGTCGCGGCGCTTCTTCTGGTCCCCCTTGTCCCCCTGTCCCTTCGGTACCACGGTGTCGGAGTGGCTCTGGCGGTCGGCGGAGAGGGAGCGGCCCTCGTCGACCTGATCGTTCGTGAACTGCCCCGATTCGTCGCGGCGGACGTAGCGCTTGTCACCGTCGTTCGGTTCGATCTCTTCGCGTTCGCGGGCCATCGAGTCTCCTTGCATGAGGTATGGCCGGCAAACGCATCCCGCATGCCGCTCGCGCTCTTGCGCGCCGCTCCCGCGACTCGACAGTATTGCTCGCGCACGCGCTTCCGTGTGCCGAAGCACCGACACCACCGCCTAACGTGCAGGACATGACCGACGATCGTCGCGATCACACCCCGGGAGGCTGGCTCGCGCTCGTGCTTCGCGACATCCAGTTCTGGGTGCCCGTGATCGTGCTCGCCGCCGGGTTGCTCGTGCTGCGGTGGATTTCGTGAGCGCCGTCGCCGTGCCTGACGATCCGGCGATCGTGAACCCCGGCGACCTCGCCGACGCGCGGCGTCTTCGCACACTGCAGACGATCGGGATGGTGTGCGGCCTCACCGCGGGCGCCTGGCTCGGTGCCGCGGAAGCGCCGACCAAGCTCGTGACTTCCGGACTCGCGCCGGTCGTCGTGTCGCTGGCGATGGTGATCGGCGTCTTCCTCGCGCGCTGGTCGCTCCCCGCGCTGATCCAGGGAACCTCGTACATCGCCGCTGACTTCCGTCAGGCGCCGCACCTCATCGTCTGGGCAGTGCTCGCCGGCTGTCTCTGGGCGGTCGCCAACACGCTGACGATCTTCGCGGTCCGCGACGTCGGGTTGAGCATCGCGTTCCCACTCTGGAACAGCAACAGCCTCCTCGGGATCCTCTGGGGGATTCTCTTCTTCGGTGAGCTGCGCGGCGCCGATTGGCGCCGCTGGTTCGGCGTCCTCGGCGGCGCGCTGCTCATGTTCGGCGGCGCGACCGCGCTCGCCATCGCCTCGGCGGGACAAGCGTCGCCGGGCAATGCGCTGCGGGGCGTCGCGGCGGCGCTCGCGGCCGGCGTGATGTGGGGGACGATGTACATCCCGTATCGCAAGGCGTACCTAACGGGGATGAACCCGCTCTCCTTCATAACGTTCTTCACCGTCGGCGAGCTCGGGATGATGTCGGTGCTGGCGATCGCGCTCAGCGGTGGTGTCACGCCGCTCGTCCACCAGCTCGCGGCCGCGCGCCACGTGCTCTTCTGGCTCCTCGCCGGCGGGGTCGTCTGGGTCGTCGGCGACCTCTTCCAGCAGTACGCGGTCAAGTACGCCGGGATCACCCGCGGCATCCCGCTCTCGAACACCAACCAGCTCTGGGGGCTGCTCTGGGGAGTGCTCGTCTTCGGCGAGCTGCGCGGCGGCGCGCACGACATCCTCGTCAAGGTGATCGCCGGCTCCGTCGTCATGGCGTTAGGCGCCGGGGTCATCGCGCTCTCTTCGGTGAGCCGCACCGAGCATGCGCGATGGCGCGACGCGGCGCTCCGCGAGGGCGAGCGTTATGGCGTCGACGCGGAGTACACCCGCGCCCGCGGGATCGGCCGCGAGCCCGGCGCGATGAAGTTCCGGCGCACCTGGCTCGACTGGCTGGTCGTCGCCGCGGCGACCGCGGTGCTCGTCGGCTTCGCGATCATCGCCGAGCCGCCGCAGATCGCGCTCGACTGGGGCTGGGCGGCCGCGCTGTCGATCGTGACGTTAGGCGTGCTCGCCGGCTGTGCGGTCGCGCTCTGGCGGACGACGCGGTTCAGCTAGGGAGCGCGGCGGGCTCGGGGCGGCGCAACGGCACCGCGGGCGTTCTTACGGGAGCCACGGAGGACGCGGAGGGTTTTGTTAAAAGCGCGTCAGGAAAGCCGAATCCGAAAACGACCCCTGTCCGCCGCATGTTACAATGACCTCGACGCAACGCACTTTATCAAACCCTCCGCGTTCTCCGCGGCTCCTGTTGAGATGTCGCGCCGTTGAAGCGCCCTTGAAAAATCCTCGAGACGAGCTCCCGCATGCGTCTTCTCTCTTCGGCCCTGCTGATCGGCGCGGCATCGCTCGCCGGCGCCTGCGCACCACGCGCGACCGTTGCTCCCTCGCCCATCGCAAGCGCCGCCAGTCATGAGGGCGAGCTCACCGTCGGCGAAGTGGCCACGCTCCGCCGCGGCAGGCGCTACTTCACGCTCCGCGACCGCCTGACGCAGACGCACGACTCGGGCACCG
>JAICUE010000302.1 GCA_025936015.1 Gemmatimonadaceae bacterium | reverse complement strand
TGGAGCGTTCGTCGGAGCGCTGCTCTTCGAGCTGGCCGGCGGCACGCGCGCTGGACCGGCAACGAGGGTCGCCACTGGCGCGCTGCTCGGCCGTGTCGTGGCCGCGGCGATGAAGGTCGGTATCGGCTTCGTGATGGCGGCCTGGGTGATCGGTGCAGCAATCGCCTAACGGGACGCGGGTCGCAGGCCGCGGAGAGCTGGCGGCGGTGAAGTTGTGACGCATCATCGGCATCCGTGGTTCCACGGCAACCAAAGTCGTCGCGCGGGTGTGAGCGCGGCCAGGCTTCCCCGACCACAGCAAGCTGCGCGAGAGGCGTGTCATGAAGAGCTGGATTGCATCTGTCGTCGTCGTTGCCGCCACGCTGCTCTCCGGCTGCAGCGACGCCACCGATCCCCATGATGTCAATTGCTCGCGCGGAACGCTTGCGCCTGCGGCGACCGTCACCGGGACACTGGCGCAGGGTGCCTGTACGACGTCCGACGAATTTGCGCCGACGTATGTCGACTACACGGTCACTGTCAGCTCTGGTGAGCGATACCTGTTCACGCTTCAGAGCGAGACCGCATGGCGGCCAGTGCTCGAACTGCACAACGATGCGGATCCTGCCGCCGGCCCGCGGACGGGCTGGTCGGACGACACCAGCAAAGTTGGCGCGCACTCGGAGATTCTCTTCGTCTCTCCGTACAACGGGACGCTGACATTGCGCGTGCTGGCGGTGCAGGGCCCGGGCGGCGCGTACTCGCTGCGATCGCAGCAGTGCGGCGGGAACTCGCTTCCGATCCAGGGCGGCGGGACGGTCAGCGCCGAGGGCACGATCGACGCGGCCGATTGCGTCGTTCACGACCGCTTGATGGACAACGACAGCGCGCACGTTGACACGTATGTCGTCTATCTCGGTCGTAACGAGGTGAAGACCGTCAAGGTGAAGGAACGCTTCCTCGGCGACGGGTTCGCTCCAGCGATAGTGCTCGCTGGGCCGTTCATATCCGGGAGTCCGACGTCGGTGCGCCAGTACAGCATGACGAGCCTCGATTCGCTCGTCGTCCAGATCACCGGCGGCAACGATGCCGGGAACTACATCCTCGCGGTGGCCGGCGCTACGCCCGGCACCGTCGGCGCGTACGTGCTCACTGTCGGTCCTGCCACGCCCTGAGCTCGCCCGTCGCGCGTCGGGCTCGAGCACCGTCGGTTGACTTGAGTCTGACGCGCCGTACATTTCAACAACGCCCCGCCACCCGGGGCGTTTCGTTTTTCCGGCATCATCACCGTGCTACATCGGCGACGCACCGCATTCCAGCGGCGCGTAGTCCTGGAGAAAAATGTTCGATAGTGAGAATCGCACCGTCGTCGTCGTCGGCGCGCAGTGGGGCGACGAGGGGAAGGGCAAGCTGGTCGACGTGATGGCAGAGCGCGCCGATTGGGTCGTACGCTACCAGGGTGGCGCCAACGCCGGCCACACGGTGCACATCGGCGAGAAAAACTTCGTTCTTCATCAGATCCCGAGCGGGATCCTCCATCCGGGAGTGCGCTGCGCGATCGGCAACGGTGTCGTGCTCGATCCCGACACCCTCGCGATCGAGATCGACGAGCTGGTCGAGGATGGCGTCGACGTCGAGGGCCGCCTCTACGTGAGCGACCGCGCGCACCTCGTGCTCCCCTATCACAAGCTGCTCGACGCCGAGAGCTCGGCGAGCAAGGAGATCGGGACGACGGGGCGCGGCATCGGTCCCGCGTACGAGGACAAGGCTGCACGTCGCGGCGTTCGCGTGCTCGACCTGCGCCATCCCGATCGCGTCAGGCAGCTCGTCGAGCGCGGCGTCGAACACGCCAACGCGCGACTCTCGCACTCGGGCAGCTCGAAGCGCGTCGACGTCGAGGAGACCCTCGACCTGCTCGCCCGCCTCGCGCCGCGGCTGCTCGGCATCTCGGAAGACGTCGGCTTGATGGTGTATCGCGCGCAGCAGCAGGACGCGGCGATCCTCCTCGAGGGGGCGCAGGGCTCGCTGCTCGACGTCGACCACGGCACGTACCCGTTCGTGACGTCGAGCAACACGACCTCCGGCGGCGCCGCGGTGGGAGCCGGCATCGCCCCGATGTCGATCGACGCGGTGCTCGGCGTGGTGAAGGCGTACACCACGCGGGTCGGCAACGGCCCGCTCCCGACCGAGATCGAGGGAGCGTTAGGCGAGGAGATTCGCCGGCTCGGCAACGAGTTCGGCGCGACGACCGGCCGGCCGCGGCGCTGCGGCTGGTTCGACGCGGTGGTCGTCCGGTACGCGGCACGGGTGAATGGGCTGACTGGCCTTGCCGTCACGAAGATGGACGTGCTCGATACCCTCGACGAGCTGGCGATCTGCACCGGCTACGATGTCGACGGAGAGCTGCACACCGAGTTCCCCGGCGACATCGCCGCGCTCGAGAAACTGGTCCCGCGCTACGAGATGATGCCCGGCTGGAAGACGCCGACCCGCGATGCCCGCACGTTAGGCGCGCTCCCGGCCGCAGCGCGTGCGTACCTCGACCGGATCGAGGAGCTCTGCGAAACGCCGATCACCTACGTCAGCGTCGGAACTCGCCGCGACCAGATCATCGGCCTGCACGAGCACGTCTGAGCACGATGCCCGACGCGATCGACCTCGCCATCGTCGGCGCCGGGCCCTGCGGCCTCGCGGCCGCGATCGCCGCGTCGAAGGCCGGCCTGACGTCGGTGGTCTTCGACCGTTCGTGTGTCGTCAGCGGCATTGCCAGCTATCCGACGTACATGACGTTCTTCTCGACCGCCGAGCGACTCTCGATCGGCGGCGTGCCCTTCGTCGTCGCCAGCGACAAGCCGACGCGCCGGGATGCGCTCGCGTACTATCGCGCGCTCGTCACGCACTTCGACCTCGACGTCAGGCAGTACGAGCCGGTGGTGCGCGTCGAGCGGACGAACGACGACGATGCCCGCTTCGTCGTGCACTCGCGCACCCAGGCGGGCGAGGAGCGCCTGACGCGCGCCCGCGCGGTGGTGATCGCGACGGGCTATTTCGGCCGTCCCAACCGCCTCGGCGTTCCCGGCGAGGAGCTGCCGCACGTCACCCATCGTTTTCGTGAAGGACACGACGACTTCGATCGCGACGTGGTGGTCGTCGGTGGCGGCAACTCCGCCGTCGAGGCGACGATGGAGCTCTACCGCGCCGGCGCCAGGGTGACGATGGTCCACTTCGGCCCGACCTTCGATCGCAACATCAAGCCGTGGGTCCTCCCTGACGTGACTGCGCGCGTCGCCGAGGGGAGCATCGGTGCGCAGTGGGACTCGCGCGTCGTCGCAATCGAGCCGCACGCGGTGATCGTCGCCGGACCGTCCGGGAGAAAGAGCATTCCCGCCGAGCGCGTCTACACGATGATCGGCTACATGCCGGAAACAGGGCTGCTCGAGCAGTTGGGCGTCCCGCTCGACGCACAGACCGGCGTCCCCGCACACAACCCGGCCACGATGGAGACTTCGGTCCCCGGGGTCTTCATTGCCGGCGTCCTCGCCTCGGGCTACGACGCGAACAAGACCTTCATCGAGAATGGTCGCGGCCACGGGGAGCTCATCGTGACGCGTCTTGCTTCAACACCGCGATGAGAGACGAGTGAGACGATGTAGTTCTGCCCTATGGCAGTACGATTAGATTTTAACGCGACTCCTGCTCCCGACCCGCCAGAAAAATGACAGAGGCAAAGCGGTACCCCGACGTGATGGACAAGCTCGTGTCGCTCGCCAAGCGGCGCGGGTACATCTTCCAGTCGTCGGAGATCTACGGCGGGACGGGCTCGGTCTGGGACTATGGGCCGTTAGGCGTCGAGCTGAAGCGGAACATCAAGGACCGGTGGTGGAACTCGATGGTCCGCTCGCGCGACGACATCGAGGGGCTCGACGCGGCGATCCTGATGCACCCACGCGTCTGGGAGGCGAGCGGCCACGTCGCCGGCTTCACCGATCCGCTCGTGGATTGCCGGCAGTGCAAGAAGCGCTTTCGCGCCGACGACCCGAAGATCAAGGGGACGCCGGGCAGCCCGGACGTCGTCTGCCCCGCGTGCGGCAATCGCGGCACCCTCTCGGCGCCGCGCATGTTCAACCTGATGTTCAAGACGTTCATGGGGCCGGTCGAGGAGAGCGCGTCGGTGATCTACCTGCGGCCGGAGACGGCGCAGGGGATCTACGTCAACTTCCTCAACGTCCAGCAGAGCACGCGGCAGAAGGTGCCGTTCGGGATCGCCCAGATCGGCAAGGCGTTCCGCAACGAGATCACGCCGGGGAACTTCATCTTCCGCACCCGCGAGTTCGAGCAGATGGAGATGCAGTTCTTCGTCAAGC
>JAICUE010000093.1 GCA_025936015.1 Gemmatimonadaceae bacterium | reverse complement strand
GACTCGACCAGCTCGAGGTTGCGGCGCGTCATCTCGTCGAGCGCCATCACGCCGCCCTCGCGCTCGATCGTCGGCCGCGCCAGGTGCGGTACCCCGCCGGGCTGCAGCTCGCGGAGGTAGCGGAGCAGCGCGCCGGCGGCGCCGATCGCGACGTCGTCGCCCGCGGCGGCGACACGGCCGGCGGCGTCCTGCCTAACGTTGACGGGGCGCTGCTCACCGAGCGCGAGGGCTGGGAGTTCGACCCGGCGATGGCGCGCGACGAGCTGACGCGCCATTTCGCGGTGCACTCGCTCGACGGACTCGGGATCGGGAGCGCCGACGATCCGGCGGTCGGCGCCGCGGGAGCGCTGCTCCGCTACCTGCGCGAGCTGCAGCCGGGCGGCGTTCCCCACCTCGCTCGCCCGACGATCGAGCGCGAGGGCGGGGTGATGGCGCTCGACGAGATGACGCGCCGCAACCTCGAGCTGGTCGAATCGCTGCGCGGCGGGACAGCCGGGACGCTGCTCGACGTCGTGGATCGGACGATGACCCCGATGGGGGCGCGCATGCTGCGCCAGTGGCTCCTCGCGCCGCTGACGACCAAACCGGCGATCGACGCCCGGCTCGATGCGGTCGAGGCGTTCGCCCGCGATCCGATCGCGCGGGCAAGATTGCGCGAGGCGCTCGACGGGGTCCGCGACATCGAGCGGCTGGCATCCAAGGCGGCGGCCGGGCGGGCGACGCCACGCGAGCTCGGCGCGTTAGGCGCCTCGCTCGCGCGGTTGCCGGATGTCGAGCGAGCGGCGCGGCTGGCCGGCGATGCCGGCGCGCTGGGCAGGCTGCTTGCCGACTGGGAAGGGTGCGCCGACGTCAGCGACGAGATCAGCCGGACGCTCGTCGACCGGCCACCGCTCACGTTAGGCGAGGAGGACGCGATCCGGACCGGCTTCGACGCCGCGCTCGACGAGCTCCGTGCGCTTCGCGACGGCGGACGCGATGCGATCGCCAGCATCCAGAACGAGGAGCGCGACCGCACCGGGATCGGGTCGCTCAAGGTCGGCTTCAACCGTGTCTTCGGCTACTACATCGAGATCACCAACGCGAATCGCCATCTCGTTCCCGACGACTACCAGCGCCGGCAGACGCTGACGGGCGCCGAACGCTACGTGACGCCGGCGTTGAAGGAGCACGAGGAGCGGGTGCTCGGCGCCGCCGAGCGGATGGAAGCGCGCGAGCGCGAGCTGGTCGATGCACTGCGGCGCTGGGTGGCCTCGCGGATCGGCCGGCTGCAGTGCGCGGCGCGAGCGGTCGCCGAGCTCGACACGCTCGCCTCGCTGGCGGAAGTCGCCGAGCGCGAGGGCTATGCGCGTCCGGACATCAGCGAGGAGTTCGATCTCGAGATCATCGGCGGGCGTCATCCGGTGGTGGAGCGGATGATGCCGCGCGACAAGTTCATCCCGAACGACGTGCGCCTCACGCGCGACGAACGCCTGACGATCCTGACCGGGCCGAACATGGCGGGGAAGTCGACGATCCTGCGACAGGTCGGGCTGATCGTGCTGATGGCGCAGACGGGGATGTTCGTACCGGCGGCACGAGCGAAGATCGGGCTCGCCGATCGGGTGTTCACGCGCGTCGGCGCGAGCGACAACCTCGTCCGCGGGCAATCGACGTTCATGGTCGAGATGGCCGAGACAAGCGCGATCCTCCACGTCGCGACCGAGCGGTCACTGGTGCTGCTCGACGAGATCGGGCGTGGGACGTCGACCTATGACGGCGTGGCGATCGCGTGGGCGGTGAGCGAGCACCTGCACGACGTGACGAAGTGCCGGGCGATCTTCGCGACGCACTATCACGAGCTGGTCCAGCTGGCGGACGAATTAGTAGCAGTTCGGAATTATAACGTCGGTGTTCGCGAGACCGACGGGCAGGTGCTCTTCCTGCACCGGCTGCAGCCAGGCGGCGCCGACCGCTCGTACGGGATCGAGGTGGGAAGGCTGGCCGGCCTGCCTGACGCGGTGCTGGCGCGAGCACGCGCGGTGCTGCAGCTGCTCGAGGGAGAGCAGCTGGTGCCGGCGCTGGCCGCGAAGAACGGTGGGCGGGCGATGCGAGCGGCCGCGATGCCTCGCGCGACCGCGGCGGCCGCGGCGGTGGAGCAGCTCGCGCTGTTCGCGAGCGCACCGGACCCGCTCGTCACGCGGCTGGCGGCACTCGACGCGAACACGCTGACACCGATGCAGGCATTGCAGCTGATCGCCGAGCTGAGCGCGGACGCGGCGAAGCGGGAAAGGCCGCGATGAGCGACAGGTCCGCGCGCCGGCCTCGCCACCTGCATGCGATCCGCGGCGCGATCACCGTCGAGCGGGACGAGTCGGCAATGCTCCTCGCGGCGACGCGCGAGCTGCTGACGGCGATCGCCGAGCGCAATGCGATGCAGCCGCACGAGATCGTGAGCGCGATCTTCACGCTGACCCCTGACCTTGTCAGCGAGTTCCCGGCGCTGGCCGCGCGCCAGCTCGGCTGGACCGACGCGGCGCTGCTGTGCACGATGGAGATCCCGGTGCCGAAGGCGCTGGCCCGGACGATCCGAGTGCTCATCCACGCCGAGTTCGACGAACCGCGAACCGACGTGAGCCATGTCTATCTCGGAGCGGCCGTCGCACTCCGACCCGACCGGGCGAACCCGCCGCTGCCTAACGCGTGACGATCGCCGTCGCCTACCAGGGAGAAGCGGGTGCGTTCAGCGAGGCGGCGATCGCGAGTGTGTGGGGCGATGGCGCGACCGCGCTCTCGTGCGCGTCGTTCGGCGAGGTGATCGCGGCGATCGAAGCAGGGCGCGCCGAGGCCGGGGTGCTGCCGGTCCGGAACACGATCGCGGGGCCGGTCGCCGAGAGCGTCGCGGCGATCAGGAAGTCGAAGCTCGTGGTGATGTGCGAAGTCCCGCTGCCGATTCACCTCGACCTCGTCGCACTGCCCGGCGCGACGCTCGAGGCGCTGCGCTCGGCGGCGAGTCATCCGGTCGCGCTGCTGCAGTGCGCCAACTTCCTGCGCGCGCATCCGTTCCTGGTGCCGCGCATGGCGTACGATACGGCCGGCGCCGCGCGCGAGGTCGCGGCGAGCCGTGACACGAGCCGCGCCGCGATCGCGTCGTCCCGAGCCGGCGCGCTGCATGGACTCGTCCCGATCGCTTCGGGGATCGAGGATCGAACCGACAACGTGACGCAGTTCGCAATCGTGGCACGCGATGCGTCGAAGATTCTGCTGAGCGCGCTCGCCGAGCGCACGCCGTCCGCTAACTTGGAACGATGATCGCTCATTCGAGAGAGGGAGATCCCATGCGCGCACGATCGCGAGCGTTCGCCGCGACGCCGGTGTGGTTCCTGGTCGCCGTCCTGGCGGCCGGATGTGTCGGCGATTCGGACACGAAGAAGATGGCGCAGGTATTCGCCGGATCGGGTGCCGGTCCGGACGAGCTGCCGGTGATGACGAACAAGCAGGCTCCCTTTCGCTATCCGACGGCCGCCTACACGAAGAAGATCCAGGGGAACACTGTCCTTCGCATCTTCATCGACGCGAATGGAAATGTCCTCCCCGATTCGACGAGCGTCGCCGAGGCGAGTGGAACGCCATCGCTCGACAGCGCGGCGATCGTCGGAGCGCGCGAGCTGCACTTCATCCCGGCGAAGAAGAACGGCCAACCCGAAGCGGTCTCCATTCTCTTCCCCGTCTACTGGCGCCATCCCGACATGCCGCCGCTTCCAGGCGACACGATCCTCAACCGCAACAGAACTCCATGACGAGCTCCGCACGCGACAGCGCTGTCTCACTCGCGAAGAAGGCAGGGGAGGTCGAGCGAAATCGGCGGCCGTACGGCTCGGTCCTCGAGACAATCGGGTGGACGCCGCTGGTGAAGCTGAACCGGATCACGAAGGGGATACGCACGCCGGTCTACGGGAAGGCGGAGTTCTTCAACCCGGGCGGATCGGTGAAGGACCGGATCGGGCTGCCGATCATCGAACGCGCCGAGCAGGATGGCTCGCTCAAGCCGGGTGGGACGATCGTCGAAGGGACGAGCGGGAATACGGGAGTCGGGCTGGCGATCGCCGCCGCGCTCAAGGGGTATCGCTGCATCTTCACGATGCCCGACAAGATGTCGCAGGAGAAGGTGCGGCTGCTCAAGGCATTCGGCGCCGAAGTGATCATCACGCCGACCGCGGTCGCACCGGATCATCCGGACAACTACGTGATGATGGCGAAGCGGATCGCGAAGGAGACGCCTAACGCCATCCTGGCGAACCAGTTCTACAACGAAGCCAACCCGGACGCGCATTACGCGACGACCGGCCCGGAGCTGTGGGAGCAGACCGAGGGGCGGATCACGCACTTCGTCGCGGCGGCGGGGACGGGAGGCACGATCACCGGCGTCAGCCGCTACCTCAAGGAAAAGAATCCGAAGATCCGGATCATCGCCGGCGATCCGGCGGGATCGATCCTCGCCGAGATGTGGAAGACCAAGGGGAAAGGCCACCCGGATGGTGCGCCGTACAAGATCGAGGGGATCGGCCAGGACAAGGTACCGGGCACGCTCGACCTCTCGCTGGTGGACGACTACCAGACGGTGAGTGATCGCGACGCATTCGCGATGGCGCGCCGCCTGACGCGCGAGGAGGGACTGTTCGTCGGCGGGTCGGCGGGGCTGATCACGCACGTCGCGCTCCGCGTCGCTCGGGAGGTTGACGACCCGAACGCATTCGTCGTGACCTTTCTCTGCGACACGGGCGAACGCTACCTGTCGAAGCTGTACAACGACGAGTGGATGCGCGAGAACCAGATGCTCGACGCCGAGCGTGGGACGTTAGGCACGGTGCTTGGCGCGAAGACGACCGACGCGCCGGCGATGGTGAGCGTCGCGCCGGGGTCGACGGTGCGGCAGGCGCTCGGTCTGATGCACCAGCACGACGTCTCGCAATTGCCGGTGATGGATGGATCGAACTGCATCGGCTCGGTGAGCGATTGGGCGCTGTCGGGGAAGAGCCTCGAGGACACGAAGCTGCTCGACGCGACGGTCAGCGACATCATGGATCCGCCGTTCCCGAGCGTGGAGGCAGGACAGTCGGTGGAGTCGGTCGCGAAGCTGCTGTCGAAGTCGAATCCGGCGGTGCTCGTGCGGAAGAATGGAGCGATGCAGGGGATCGTCACGCGGTCGGACCTGCTGCAGTTCCTCATGAAGGCGTGACCGGTGCCGGCTCTGACACTGCGATGCGCCACGAGTTGCGCGCCGTGCCGGCTATGACACTACGATGAGAGATGAGCGAGGCTGCGACAGAGAGATGAGAGAGGGAACTGCGTGAATGGGTAAAACCAAAAGCGGGGACAAGGGCGGCGCGGCGTTGAAGATCACGGTGCTGATGGGCGGGGCGTCGAGCGAACGCGATGTGTCGTTTGCATCGGGAACGCGCGTCGCGGCGGCGCTGCGGGCGAGGGGGCATGCCGTTACCGCATTCGATCCGGTGGGGAAGGTGCTGTCCGTCGAGGAGGAAAAGGGATATCTCAGCGGCGCGGTGAAGAAGGCGCCGCCGACGCCGGAATTTCTCGCGACGTTGAAGATTCCCGGATCTCTGGGCGACCATCCAGCGGTGCGAGACGCGGACGTCGTCTTCCTCGGGCTGCATGGCGGGCAGGGGGAGGATGGGACAGTGCAGGCACTGCTCGATCTCGCCGGGATTCGCTACACCGGGAGCGGGCATCTCGCGAGCGCGCTGGCGATGGACAAGGAGCTGTCGAAGCTGCTGTTCCGAGCGGCGGGAGTGAGGACCGCGGACTGGCTGATGGCGCCGGCGACGGAGGCTGAGATCGTGAGCGCGCTCGGCTTGCCGGTCGTCGTGAAGCCGTCGAAGCAGGGATCAACAGTGGGGCTCAGCGTCGTGAAGCGGCGCGAAGATCTCGCGGCGGCGATCGAGCTCGCCTACAAGCACGACGACGAGGTGATGATCGAAGCGTTCATCCCGGGTCGCGAGCTCACGGTCGGGATACTCGGCGACGAGCCGCTCGCGGTCGGGGAGATCATCCCCAAGCACGAGATCTACGACTACGAGTGCAAGTACACCGCGGGGATGGCGGTGGAGGAATTCCCGGCGAAGCTCGATCGCGCCGACACGGCCGCGGTGCAGCAGCAGGCGCTCGCGGCGTTTCGCTCGCTCAAGCTCAGCGGCTATGCGCGCATCGATTTCCGGATGAGCCCCGAGGGGCACTTCTATTGCTTGGAAGCAAATACCCTTCCCGGGATGACGGAAACCAGTCTCATCCCACAGTCGGCGGATGCGTGCGGGATCAGCTTCGCTGACTTGTGCGAGCGTGTCGTCCGACTGGCGCTCGAGGGAGAGCGGAGCCCGAGGCGCGCGTAGCGAGCAGACGCCGCAGCGATCGTGACGCGCCCGATGCGGGATCGTCGAGCAGGAGAGGTCGCAGCGGAACCGCTACCTTGTGCGTGGGTTAATCAGATGACGGCGCGCCGCGCGCCGCCACCGCTCGCGAGCGGGGCGGATGCGACGGTGAAGCAGGAGAGCCAGCGCGGGCGCTGGCACATGGCGAGCAGCACGGCAGGCACCGATGGCGTTTTCCACTGACACCGACGAGCACCCGCGGATGACCCGCGCCGTGCAGGCGCTGATCGCGATCACGGTCGCGATCTACTTCCTGCAGGTCGCGGCGTTAGGCGACCGCGACGTCTGGAACTGGCTCGCGTTCCAGCGCGCCGACCTGACGCACTCGGTGTGGACGGTGGTGACGTACGCCTTCGTGCACTACGGCTTCTGGCACATCGCGTTCAACATGTACAACCTGTGGATGTTCGGTCCGCGGGTGGAGCACATGTGGAGCCCGGGGCGATTCACCGCGTTCTACCTCTGGTGCGCACTCGGCGGCGTGCTCGGGCACCTGATGTTCGGCGGTACGGGGATGCTGATGGGTGCGTCGGCGGCGGTGATGGGCGTGATGCTCGCCTACGCGATGCACTGGCCGGACGACGAGGTCTCGCTGTTCGGCGTCGTGCCGATGAAGGTGAAGTGGTTCATCGCGATCCTCATCGTCCTCAACATCGTGCAGGGCGTCGGCTCGTACGCGATGTCCGGCGCATCGGGGTCGGGAATCGCGTACACGGCGCACCTTGGCGGCCTCGCATTCGCCTGGTTCTACTTGCGGACCCCGTCAGCGCAGAGCCTCGACCGGTTGCGGCAGCGCATCTCTCCGGTCGCCGATATTCCGGATGAGCCGCCGCGCGCGGTGCCGCGTTCGGCGCCGAGACCGCGCGAACGGACGAACGAGCGTGGATCCGCGAGCGACGATGCAGTGGCGAAGAGCAAGGCTGTCGTCGTCAAGCGTCAGGCGCCGCCGGTGGTGCGGCGCGCGGCTGTCGATCCACGCTCCGAGGCGCTCAACCTCGTGCTCGACAAGATCTCCGCGACCGGGATCCAGAGCCTGACGAGCGACGAGCGGAAGCTGCTCGACGAGATGTCGCGGAAGCTGCGCGGCAACGACTGAGCCAGGCCCACCATCGTAGCGGCTGCCCACGCCTCTGACGTGCCGCGCACCGCACGACAGCCGGCATAAAGAAAGAGCCCCCAGGCAATTGCCTGGGGGCGGTGCCGCCACGCCGTTCTCGCGGCGGCAGCAGCCGGCACAGAGTGCGCCGGCGCGAAGATCTCTCCCAACCTATGACGGGGGACCACGGTCGCGCCAGACCCTGCGTTACCAGCCCCGAACTGTTGAGTACGCATTCGGCGTGCCAGCGGGGGAGATTAATTATCTCTCAGAAACGCCTGAACGGATGGCGCAAAAGCGCCTTACGGCGTTATGATGGCCGGCCCGCCCAACGGCACGATCCCTCCCCCCCCGCGGAGCCGTCACGTGCGTCGTACACTCCTCATCCTCGGGGCGCTCTGCCTAACGGCGAGCGCCGCGACCGCGCAGAAGAAGATCCCGAAGCGGCCAGAGCTCTTCGCCGGCGCTGATACGAACAGCTGGTTCGCCTACTATCAGGATGGGCTGCACAACCTGCGGCGCCGTCCCGAGCTCGCCTCCGACGACTTCTACTGGGCCGAGCGACTGAACCCGGCCGCGCCCGAGCCGCTGTACGCGGGATGGGTCGCCTTCTGGCGGAAGAACCCGGACCGGTTCTGGGACTACGTCGCCGGGAAGCGATTCGTCGTCGAGAACAAGGACGTCCAGCGAATCGACTCGCTCCGGCTGCAGGCGCTCGAGCGAAACCCGATGATGTATCAAGGGCTCTGGATCGAGCTGTTCGACGACCAGACCGACCTGAACATGTCGCTCGATCCGGCGTTGCAGGGAATCGTCGCGTACGCGCACGGCAACCCGGCAAAGGCCGCCGAGCGACTGGGGCAGGCGGTGAAGTCGAAGGACAATCGATCCTATCGGTACGATCGCGCGCTCGCGCTCTACCAGATCGCGCAATACGACACCGCGGCCAACGAGCTCCAGCTGCTGATCGACGACATGAAGAAGCGCGAGGAGAAGAAGCT
>JAICUE010000393.1 GCA_025936015.1 Gemmatimonadaceae bacterium | reverse complement strand
TACGACTCGGTGACGATCGAGACGCAGGTCTCCGCGCTACGCCATCTCGACGATGGCCGGGTCGCGGTGCTCCTGCGCGAAACACCGTTCTACGCGGAGTCGGGCGGGCAGGTCTCCGATCACGGCGAGATCGTCGGCGAGGGGTGGCGCGTCGACGTCGATGATGTGCGCAAGATCGAAGGACGCGTCGCGGCGGTCGGTCGCGTCGAAGGCGACGTCAGGTTCGGGAAAGCGACGGCACGAGTCCCGACCGATCGCCGCCGCGATACGGAGCGCAATCACACAGCGACGCATCTGCTCCACGCCGCGCTGCGCCAGACGTTAGGCGAGGCGGTCCACCAGGCGGGTTCGCTCGTCGCCCCCGATCGCCTTCGCTTCGACTTCACTCATCACGGTCCGGTGCCGGCCGAAGCACTCGACACGATCGAGCGGCTCGTCAATCGGTGGATCTGGGCCGGCGTCGACGTCAGCACGGTGCAGATGCCGTACAAGGAGGCGTTGACCACCGGCGCGATGGCGCTGTTCGGCGAGAAGTATGGCGACGTGGTCCGCGTCGTCACGGTCCCCGGATTCTCGACGGAGCTCTGCGGCGGCACGCACGTGCGCAACACGGCGCAGATCGGGCTGTTCCGGATCATCAGCGAGACCGGCGTCGCCGCCGGGGTGAGGCGCATCGAGGCGGCGACCGGCCAGCGTGCATACGAGTTGCTGCGCTCACACGAGCGCGTGCTCGCTCGCATCGCTGAGACGCTGAAGGCGACTCCCGACTCCGTCGAGAAGCGACTGGCCGCATTGCTCGACGAGCGGAAGACCCTCGAGAAGCGGCTCGAGGATGCCATGCGCGGGGGCGGCGACCAGATGCACTCGCTGATGAGCAAGGCAACCGCGGTCGGCGCGGCGCGCCTCGTCTCGTCGCTCGTGACGGTCGGTGACGCGAAGGAGCTGCAAACGTTAGGCGACACGCTTCGGGAGCAGCTCCGGAGCGGAGTCGGCGTGCTCGGCGCATCCCTCGGCGATGGGAAGTCGACGATACTGGTTGTCGTGAGCGATGACTTGCGTGAACGTGGCGTCCGGGCGGACGCGATCGTTCGCGAAGTCGCCGCGGTCGCCGGTGGGCGCGGCGGCGGGAAGCCGCACATGGCGCAGGCCGGGATTCCCGACGTCGCGAAGCTCGACGCGGCGCTGGCGGAGGCGCCGGCCATCGTGTCCCGGCACATCGGCGCCGCTGCGTGAGCGCGGGGATGCAGCAGGATTCCGCGCGAGCAGCCGAGCTCGTAGCGTGGCTTGGACGGCGCGCCGAGCCGGCGCCGGCCAGCCTGGTTCCACGCATGGCCGGGGCGGTTCGATCCGTGCCAGCGTCAGCGGGCGACTCCCTCGTCGAGCTGTCTTGTCACGCCGGTGAGCGCCTGTTGACGCTCCTCCTCGAACATGATTGCGGCCCACGGTCGGCCGCGCCCGATCTGCTCGCCGCTGACGCACTGGTGACGTACGCGTTCGAGATCGCGGGTGAGGATCCCTCGCGACGCGCGCGTGACATAGACGACAGCGCGGCAGGCGCGATGGCTCGCATCGCCGCATTGGGGTCGAGTCGGTGACGATCGATCGCCTGCGGCGCGAGGGCGGACTCGCCGTGCTCGTCGACCCGGCGCGGACGAATCCGCGCGACGCCGAGGAGGTCGCCCGTCGTGCCTCCGGTGAGGGAGCGCGCGCGCTTCTCCTCGGCAACAGCTTTGGCGACGACCTCCGCGCGAGCGAGGTCGCGCGCGGTTTGCGGCGCGGCGCCGATGGCATTCCGCTGCTGCAGTTCCCGGCGACCGCGTCGCAGCTCGTTCCCGACGTCGATACGGTGCTTCTCCTGTCGCTCGTCTCGGGACGCAACGCGCAGTACCTGATCGAGGAGCACGTGCGTGCCGTGCCGTTCTTCGAACGCCATCCGGAAGTCGCGGTACTGAGCACTGCGTACTGCCTCATCGATGGCGGCCACGTCACGTCGGTGGAGGCGGTGAGCCAGACGCGGCCACTTCCCGCCGACAAGCCGGAGCTCGTTGCGGCGCACGTGCGCGCGGCGATGCTCATCGGAATGCAGGCGGTGTATCTCGATGCCGGCAGCGGAGCGTCACGGTCGGTGTCGCCGTCATTGATCGCCGCGGCGCGCAGCGCAACGAGTGGGACGCTGTTCGTCGGCGGAGGACTGCGAAGTGCGGCCTCGGTCCGTGCGGCGCGGGAGGCGGGCGCGGATTACGTCGTCGTCGGCACGCTGTTCGAGCGTGACGGGACGCGCGCCATCCGCGAGCTTGCCGAAGCGGCGACGACCTCGCCGGCGCGCGTCAGCGCGTGATCGACGTTCACACGCACCTCCTGCCGGGGGTGGACGACGGTTCGCCGTCGATCGACGCGTCGGTTCCCGTACTCGAACGGTTCGCGGAGGAAGGCGTCGAAACCGTCGTCTGCACTCCGCATCTCAGCGCGTCGGGTGCAGCCACGGCCGGCCCCATCCGGGAAAAACACGCGGCGATCATGGCCGATCTTTCCGCGGCGGCGCCCGGCGGTCCCGAGCTCGTGCTCGGCTGGGAGATCATGCTCGACGAGCCGGGCGTCGACCTCACGGCGAGCGAACTCGCGTTAGGCAGCTCGAAGGCGATCCTCGTCGAGTTTCCGCGGACGTCCCCGCCGGGGAACGGGGCCGCGGAGCTTTTTCGCATCCGGATGAGCGGCGCGGTGCCGGTGCTCGCGCACCCCGAGCGCTACTGGGGATGCACGGTCGACGCGGTTCGCGAGTGGCGACGTTGTGGCGCCGTCATCCAGATGGACGCCGTCACACTCTTCGGCAAGTCGCCGCTCTCGATTCTCGCTCGGGAGCTCGTAACCGAGGGGCTCGTCGATTGCATGGCCAGCGACAACCACGCCGACCGTCGCTCGCTTCGCGCCGCGCGTGAGTGGGTTACGGAGGTCGCCAGCGCGGAACATGCGGAGCTGCTCACCCGCGAAAACCCGCGGCGGATCCTCGCCGACGAGCCGATGCTCCCCGTCGCACCACTCGAGCGACGAAAAGGTATGGGCGCTCGCCTTCGCGACCTCGGACGCTCGCTGAGCGGGGCACGACGTCCATCACGTTAGGCACCGCAACCGCAGCCGTCCAGCCAGCACCGCCGTGCGCTCCCTGCTTATCGCTTACCGCTTACCGCCTACCGACCCGACGCATGCCTAACGACGCACAATCGGCAATCACGCCCCGCCTGATCGAAGGACTGCGCGAGCTGGCCGAGACCGCGGCTCGG
>JAICUE010000410.1 GCA_025936015.1 Gemmatimonadaceae bacterium | reverse complement strand
GTCAACATGGTCACCCCCGCGCTCTTCGCGCGATACCCCGACGCCGCCGCGCTCGCGGTCGCGAAGCAGGAGGACGTCGAGGAGATCATTCGCAGCGCCGGCTTCTTTCGCACGAAGGCAGCGAACCTGATCGCGATGGCCGGCGCGCTCGTAGATCGCCACGGCGGCGAGGTCCCGGCGGCGATGGACGCTCTCGTCGCGCTCCCCGGCGTCGGGCGCAAGACCGCCAACGTCATCCTCGGCAACGCCTTCGGCCGGAACGAGGGAGTCGTCGTCGACACCCACGTGTCGCGCCTCAGCCGGCGGTTAGGCCTGACGAAGGAGAGCGACCCGGTGAAGATCGAGAGCGCGCTCGTCCCACTCTTTCCTCGCGACCGCTGGACGATGCTCTCCCACCTCCTGATCGAGCATGGGCGCCAGATCTGCGACGCGAGAAAACCCGACTGTGCCGCCTGCCCGCTCCGCGAGCTCTGCCCTTCGGCGGAGCCCGACCGCTGAGCCCCGGCTTGCTGAGCCCTCACCGCTGAGCCGGGACGCCGATGCGAGGTCGGCGCCGCGGTACGCATGATGCTTGCTCTGGGTGGTCTTCACACGTCGACTTCCCTTTGCCTCCTCGCTGCCAATGACTCGCCTTCGCAACCTCGCCGCCGCGATCGCGCTCGCTGCCGTCTCCGTCGCATCAGCGTCCTGCGGCGACCCGACAGCCCCCACGACGCAGCAATCAGCACCGAACGCACTCTTCGGCCTGCCTTCCGGCCTCGGCAGCGGCGTCGCCACCGTCGTCGACACGACGGTCAACTCACTGCAGCTCGCCGTACCGCTGCTCACCGACATCACTCGCAGCGCGACAATCGGTCCGGACGGTGGGTCGATCGAGATCCCCGAGACCGGGTTCCGCCTCGACATCCCGAAGAACGCCATCGCCAGCCCGACGCTGATCACCGTCACCGCGGTCCAGGGAACGACCGCGGCCTACGAGTTCGAGCCGCACGGGATCGCGTTGAACAAGCGGCTGGTCGTGACCCAGGACCTCGGCCTGACGAGCGTCGTCTCCGGACTGCTCGGCAAGAGCTTCCGCGGCGCGTACTTCACCAGCCGCGACGACCTGCACCTCGACGGGACGGCGCTGGTTCACGAGCTCGAGCCGACGACGACGAGCTTCTTCTCGCAGTCGGTTCAGTTCTCGATCGGGCACTTCTCCGGCTACCTGGTCGGGGTGGACTGAGCGACCGGATCGCGCGATGGCGACGGATCAACCCGGTGATGACGCGGAACGCGCGGCGCTGATCGAGGTCGGCCGCGCGCGCACCGCCGAGCGCGAGGGACGCGCCGCCGATGCCGTCGCCGACTACGAGAGCGCGCTCAAGGCGCTCACCGGGTCCGATAACGGCCCGCTCATCGCGATGGTCCTGCGCCGAAAGGGAAACGTGCATCTGCATCGCGGCGAGACTGCCCAGGCCGAAGCGTTGTACCGGGCGAGCCTCGAACGCTGCCAGGACTGCGCGAACACCGCGGGCGTCGCCAGCGCGTTGAACTGCCTCGCGAGCGTCGTGCAGCGCCATGGCGATCTCGCTGAAGCGGAGGCGCTCTATCGCCGCGCCGCGGTCGCAGCCGCCGATTCCGGCGAAACGAGACTCTCCGGGATCATCGAGCAGAACCTCGGAATTCTCGCCAGCCTCCGCGGCGATTGGGACCTCGCGCTCGAGTCGTACGATCGCAGCCTCGCTGCCTTCGACACGATCGGGGACGACGAAGGAGCATCGTGGGTCCTCAACAACCTCGGCCAGCTCCACAACGAACGCGGGGAGCCGGAGCTCGCCGAGCGCGCGTTCGCCCGCGCGCGCGCGGTCGCCTCGTCCCGCGGCGATACCCTCGTCGAGAGCACGGTCGAGCAGAACTACGCCGAGCTGCTCGTGGCGCAGGATCGCCTCGACGAGGCACTCGTCGCGTGCGAGCGCTCGCTCGTCCTCGCGACCCAGCGCGGCGACCGGCTCCGTCGAGCCGGGTGCCTCAAGCTCCGCTCGCGGATCGAGCGCGCATCGCGGGATTACGACGCGGCGATCGGTTCACTCGCCGAGGCCTGCGAGCTCGCCCGCGCCGCCGAGGATTCCATCCTCGAGGCGGAGCTCCTCTGCGAGGTCGGCGAGGTCTGGCGGATGCGTGGTGAACGGGCCGTCGCCGGCGCAGTCTGGAGTGAGGCGCTCGCGACGTTCAATCGCGTCGGGGCGAAGCGCGCCGCCGTCGACACCGCCGCGCTCATCTCCGGGACGGAGCAGCAGACAGCCCCGCGCTGACCTGGAAAATTTCTTTCCATGGTAGGTGGAACGTTTCGTTCCAGATCCCGAGAATTCGCAGGGCGTTCAGGAGCCAAGTTGTTTCATTCCAATGACTTGGTTTCATGGTATGAAGGCTGCCTCTACCATTGGCGAACCCCAACCGGATTCCCCGATGAACCGCCCCATCGCACGTCGCTTCACGACCTTTGCCGCCGGCACCCTGCTGATCCTCGCGGGCTGCAGCGATTCCGTCGCACCCGCGCCTGCCGCTGCCAAGCCTGACGCTGGCCAGCCCGAAGCGCTCCTCGGCCTCAACATCCCGCTGATCGACAATCTGCTCGGCACCGGCGACACCGTCGTCGTGCTCCAGCGCGCAACGCCGCTCCCGTCGAACATCACGGTGACGCAGGTCATTGGACGCGACGGCGGGACGATCAGCTTCCCTGCAGCGGGACTGACCGTCGACGTGCCCGCCGGGGCGGTGTCATACCCGACGATCTTCACCGTTACCGCGCTCGCCGGCCGACCGGTCGCCTACGAGTTCGGACCGCACGGGACGAAGTTCGCGAAGCAGCTGACGATGACGCAGGATCTCCGCGTCACCTACCTGGACCAGCAGGCGCTCCGCTACATGCACTTCCACGCGGGCTATTTCAGCTCGCAGACGAACCTGATCGATTGGCTGCTGCGCGCGGTCGTGAGCGAACTGCTCCCGGCCACCGTCGATGCAACCAACATGGTGGTCCGCTTCAACGTCAGCCACTTCTCGGGCTACCTTGTCGCGGTTGAT
>JAICUE010000491.1 GCA_025936015.1 Gemmatimonadaceae bacterium | reverse complement strand
GGCCCGGCCGGTAGCGCGAACGTCGCACCAGAGGTGGTCGCGGCCTTTCCACGCCGTGGTGCCCCTCAAGCGGAGCCCGCACTTCTCCATGACCCGGAGCGACGCCCGGTTATCGGGCGTCGTCCAGCTGATGATCCGCTGTAACCCGACGCGCCCGAACGCGTCCGCGATCGCCGCGGCTGCCGCCTCCGTCGCGAGGCCTTCGCCCCAGCGCCCCGCGGCGATCGTCCAGCCGACCTCGTCCTTCTCGGGCGTTTCCGGCCAGTCGGGCTGCCGCATCACACCGACCCGGCCGACGATCCCTCCGGTCACGATGTCCGCCACCGCGAAGCGTCCGAATCCGTGGACGTCCCAGTGGCGCTCGTCGCGCGTGAGCTTCGACGCCGCCTCCTCGCGCGTCAGCGGGCCGAGCCACGCCACAACGGAAGGGTGCGCGTAGAGCTGTGCGAGGCCCTCGACGTCGGCCTTGGACCAGCGTCGGAGCACGAGGCGATCGGTCTCGATCCGCATGACGCTCACTTTGCCCGCGCACGATGGCTCGTGGCGGGTTGCCGATGCGCTTCCGTTCGCGGCCGGGAGGCCAACCGAGAGTCAGCCGTGAGCGACGCTGAAGAAGGGGGCACGTGGGGGAAACATGGTTTCCCCCACGCTCAAAACATGGTCCCGACGATCTGCGAGAAGCGGATCACCGTGACGGTGTCCTCCTCGGAGACCGGCCGGTTGTACAGCCGCGCCAGCCACTCGACGAACTCGTCGACGCGCCGGATCTCGGGGTTGTCGTGCTCGATCTCACGGGGCGAGAGGTCGGAGAGCGGCTTGACGTCGACCTTGTCGATCACCGCGTCGAAGACCTTCTCGCGCTGGCCGTACCGTGCCCCGACGAGGACCGTCACGATCATGCCCTTGCGGTACTTGGCGGACTTGTCTCCCAGGCGGATCGTCGCGGTCTTGCGGCCCGTCCGCAGCTGATCCGCGACGACCGGCGAGTAGAAGTTGAGCGCGAACGTCGGCAAGGCGTGTCGAGCCTAACCGCTCGAAACGTCTAGCGAAACCCTTTCTCGGTCACTGCCTCGAGCGCCTTCACGGCCACCGCGCGCTCGCCGCCGTAGGAGAGCACGGTCGCCGCGTCGTCGAGCGGGACCCAGCGCGCCTCGGCGACCTCGATCTCCATCCCCGGCGGCAGGTCGCCGATGCGGCCGCCGACCGCACGGAGGAGGAAGAACGAGACGACCTTGAACACGCGCTCGCCCTCCCAGGTGTAGACGTAGCGGACGTCGCCGAGCTTGCGGTCGCCGCGGGCGTGGAGGCCGGTCTCCTCGTAGACCTCGCGGATCGCGGTCTCGAGCCCGCGCTCGCCGTCGTCGATCAGCCCCTTCGGCAAGGCCCAGACCTGCGGCCGATGATGCTCGCGACGCGGTCGGACGACGGCGGCCCACCAGCGTCCACGCATCCGGCGCACGACGACCCCGCCGGCGGAGAACTCGCGACGCATGCCTTCGATTGTGTCGCCGATCGGAGGGGCGGTCGAATCTGCGTCGAGTCGACGCAGATCAACTGCCTCGCGCACAGGCCCTGACCTGCTATAACCCAGACGTCGGCACTCTCCGGTGGAGAGTGCCAAGAAAGAGTGTCCTGCAACTGTCTCTAGGAGGCACATCGTATGAATCTGCAGCCCCTGGGTGACCGCCTGATCGTGGAGGTCCTCGACGAGGAGTCCACCACGGCCAGCGGCATCGTGCTGCCCGACACGGCACAGGAGAAGCCGCAGCGCGGCAAGGTCCTGTCGGTCGGACCCGGCCCGCGCGACGAGGACGGGGAGTACATCAAGATGGACGTCGAGGAGGGTGACGAGATCATCTTCTCCAAGTACGGCGGCACCGAGATCAAGATCGGCGCCGACGACGTCCTGATCCTGCGCGAATCGGATGTGCTCGCGAAGGTCGTAAACACGGGTGGCAAGGGCAAGCGCAAGCTCGCCGGCGCCGCCGCCTAGCTCGTTTCGCTCAGGAGGAACACCACATGGCTCACAAGGAGCTCAAGTTCAACGAGGACGCGCGCCGCGCGCTCGAGCGCGGGGTCAACACCCTCGCCGACGCCGTCAAGGTGACGCTCGGCCCGAAGGGCCGCTACGTCGTCCTCGACAAGAAGTTCGGCGCGCCGACGATCACGAACGACGGCGTCACGATCGCCCGCGAGATCGAGGTCGAGGACGTCTTCGAGAACCAGGGCGCTCAGCTCGTGCGCGAGGTCGCAACCGCGACGAACGACGTCGCAGGCGACGGCACGACCACCGCG
>JAICUE010000180.1 GCA_025936015.1 Gemmatimonadaceae bacterium | reverse complement strand
GGCCGTGACCGGTGCCGATGCGTGCGAGCGGCCGCGCAGCGGCCATGGCGAAGAGGATCACGAGCAGTAACCGCAGCAACGCGAGCAGCGAGTTGCGCGCGCGCAGTGAGCGCTCGTGATCCCGTGTCGCACGGGCGAGATAGCGCGCGGCGGGAAACTCGACGACGCGCCCGTGCGGCCGGCGCCGCAGGTGCAGCAGCAGCGGGACGAGCGCGGCGGCGGAGAGCGCGAGCCAGAGCGGCGAGAGGAAGATCATCGCCGCAACGTCAGGCCCCTTGGCGGGCGGCGAAGGCGGCGCGGAGCGGAATGCCGAACGGCGCGTCCGTCATCACGGTGGCGTATCCCGCGCCGGCGGACGCGAGCGCGCCGCGCCATTCGGTGATCGCGGCCTCGACGGTCGCGGCGTACGCCTCGCGGACATCGTTAGGCGCCGCATCGATCTCCAGCCCCGTCTCGGGATCGCGGAACCGCGCATCGGGGCCCGGCGCGAGCGCGCGCTCGGCGGGATCCATGACGTGCAGCAC
This sequence comes from Gemmatimonadaceae bacterium, assembly GCA_025936015.1. Lineage (GTDB taxonomy): Bacteria > Gemmatimonadota > Gemmatimonadetes > Gemmatimonadales > Gemmatimonadaceae > JABFXC01. Next base: position 5,391 of record JAICUE010000180.1, on the reverse strand, counting down.
GACGACCTGATGACCGCCGGCGCGCAGCGCCCGCGCCGCGCGCACCGTTTCCGTCAGGTCCATCAGGAGGTCCGACACCATCACGATCATCCCGCGCCGACCGACGACGTGGGCGGCGTGCGCAAGTGCGTTCGCCCCCGCGGATGCGCCCCCGCCCTCGCTCTCGGCGAGCCCGCCGACGATCCGTCGCCAATGGCCTTCACGCGCGCGGGGAGGAATCGCGGTACGGATGGCGTCGTCGAAGCGGAGGAGACCGACAGCGTCGCGCTGGCGAATGAAGAGCAGCGCGATCGCCGCCGTCAGGCGCTGCGCATAGTCGGCCTTCTCGAGCCGCTCATCGCTGCCGCGCCAGCGCATCGAGCGGCTGACGTCGAGGGCGATCGTGGCGCGCAGGTTGGTCTCTTCCTCGAAGCGCTTGACGACGAGACGGTCGGAGCGCGCGGCGACCTTCCAATCCAGGTAGCGCAGCTCGTCGCCCGGGAGATAGGCCCGGTGCTCGGCGAATTCGGCGGCGCCGCCTTTTCGCGGCGAGCGATGCAAGCCGCTCATGAAGCCGTCGACGATCCATCGCGCGGTAAGCTCGATGTGGCCGAGCGATGCGATGAGCGCGGGATCGAGAAGGTCGGCGCGGGCCATCGTGCAAAAGTATCGCGCGTGACGGGGACGCGTGTCGTGTCCTGTGTCAGCTGTCACCGGCGAGGGACGAAGCGCCGGGCGGATCGAGGCCAGAGACGGATAAGTCACTGTCCTGCAATGGGTTGTGACGTTGCTGTCCAAGGCACACGCCCTGCCCCTGAACGGTATCGAACACCCTTCCAAGGGGACACCGATGCGTACCACGATCAGGACTTCACTCCTCGCGCTGTTCATCGTCGCCGTCGGCTGTGCGACGACCGTGCAACAGGCGGAATCCGCGACGCCGCCGCCGATCGCGCAGTCACAGAACATCGAGCCGGGCATCGAGCTGTGGTTGACTGGCGGCGAGATCGTCAGGCGCGGCGACGACATCGGCGTCCGCTTCCGGACATCCGACGACGGTTACGTCGTCGTCGGCCGGATCGATACCGATGGGCGGATCGACATCCTCTATCCACGACGACCCGACGACGACGCGCGGGCGTGGCGTGGCGAGTACCGGGAAGTGAACCGCTACAGCAATCGCGCCTTCACCGTCGACGACCGTCCAGGCATCGGTTACGTCTTCGCGATCGTCAGCCCGCGCCGGCTGCGGCTGTCGGCGTTCTCACGCGGCGGTGACTGGGACTACCACAGCTTCCCCGACGTCGAGGGTGATCCGTTCGTGGCGATGCACCACTTCGCCTCGCAGGTGATGTACGACGAGGACGACGACTACTCGATGGACTACGTCGAGTATCACGTCGACGGCCGTTATGACTATCCGCGCTTTGCCTGCTACGACTGCCATCATGGGCGCCCCGGCTGGGACGTGTACTCGCACCCATGCGTGCGGTACCACATCGTCATTTATGATGATCCCGAGTACTACCCGTATCGCCACGGCGGGGGACGCAATGTCGTGTACTCGCGGCCGCGCTACGAGTTCAAGCCGGTGAGCAACGAGCATCCGGCGGGGAAGATCGAGTATGGGCACCGGTCGTCCGACGACGTCGTCGATCGCCGCCGTCCAGGAACTCCGAAGGAAGACCCTAACGTTCCGCCGACGGACCGCCGCGGCGGAGGAAACGACGGCGCGACCCGGCCGGGCGACGACGTCGGCACTGGCACCCGCGATCCGCGCGATGACCGGCGCGGCGGACAGGACGGCGGCAACGCGATCGACTCCCATCGCGAGCGTCCGGTGCGCGACACGAGTACGGCGGGCAGTGGAAACGGCAACGGCACAGGGAACGGGAACGACGACGGCAGCGGGAATGGGAATGGAAACGACAACGGTAATGGAAATGGAAACGGAAACGGCAATGGGAACGGGCACCGCCACCCGCCGGTGACGGGTGACGGGAACGGCGGCGTCAACAACGGCAACGGCGGGAGCGACAACGGTTACGGGACGGGGAACAACGGCCGGCCGCGCTCGGAACCGGTGAGTCAGCCGAGGTCCGAGCCGCGCTCCGACACACGCCCAGCGCCGCGCGGTGAACCGAGAAGTGAACCACGCTCCGAACCGCGGAGTGAACCACGCTCCGAACCGCGGAGTGAACCGCGATCACAGCCGAGGAGCGAGCCGCGGTCAGAACCGCGCAGTGAGCCGAGACCACAGCCGCGAAGTGAGCCACGATCGGAGCCACGATCGGAGCCACGATCGGAGCCACGGTCGGAGCCACGATCGCAGCCGAAGGTCGAGTCCTCGAAATCCTCGACCCCGCGCACCGAGCCAGTCGAACGAAAACGACGACCCTGAACAGCCAGCTTCGACGAGAACGGCGCCCGCTCCACCACGGAGCGGGCGCCGCGTCGTTAGATTTGTGGGCTATCGCTCGACCGGACCCACCAGCGCAGGACCCGCGTGAATCTCGACCGTATTCGCAACTTCTGCATCGTCGCCCATATCGATCATGGGAAGTCGACGCTTGCCGATCGCCTGATCGAGGCGACCGGGATGCTGCAGAAGCGCGAGATGCAGGCCCAGGTGCTCGACACGCTCGATCTCGAGCGTGAGCGCGGCATCACGATCAAGCTCAACGCCGTCCGCATGTCGTACACGGCGACGGACGGCAGCACATACGAGCTGAACCTCATCGACACCCCTGGACACGTCGACTTCACCTACGAAGTCTCGCGCTCACTCGCCGCCTGCGAGGGCGCGATCCTCGTCGTCGACGCTTCGCAGGGGATCCAGGCGCAGACGCTGTCCAATCTCTTTCTCGCGATGGACGCGGGACTCGAGATCATCCCGGTCCTGAACAAGATCGATCTTCCGGGCGCCGAACCGGAGCGGCGGCGGCAGGAGGTCGTCGACCTCCTCGGCTGTGATCCGTCGGAAGTGCTGCAGGTGAGCGCGAAGGCGGGAATTGGAATCACGGAGCTGCTCGAGGAAGTCGTGCGCCGCGTGCCGCCGCCGAAGGGCAATGTCGACGGGCCGCTTCGCGCGTTGATCTATGATTCGTACTACGACCGCTACCGCGGCGCGATCCCGAGCGTGCGCGTGGTGGATGGATTCCTTCGCCCGAAGATGAAGATCACCTTCGGCGCGAGCGACGCGGTCTACGAGGTGGACGAAGTCGGGTACAACCAGCTGCGCCAGGTGAAGACCGACCAGCTCGGGCCGGGCGAGGTCGGGTACGTCGTCGCCAACCTGCGGTCGGTGAGCGAGACGCGCGCCGGCGACACGGTCTTCGACGCGACGAACCGGGCGGCCGAGGCGCTGCCCGGCTACCGCGAGGTTCGCTCGTTCGTCTTCGCGGGATTGTACCCGACGGACACGACGCAGTACGAGACGCTGCGCGACGCACTCGAGAAGCTCAAGCTCAACGACGCGTCGCTGCAGTACGAGCCGGAGACGTCGACAGCGTTAGGCTTCGGCTTCCGCTGCGGCTTCCTCGGGCTGCTCCACATGGAGATCGTCCAGGAGCGGCTCGAGCGCGAGTTCGACCTCGACCTCGTGACCACGGTGCCGAGCGTCGAGTACAAGGTGTACCGCACCGACGGCGAGCTCGAGCTGATCGAGAATCCGTCGCTGATGCCGGAGCCGGGGGTCATCGACAAGGTCGAGGAGCCCTACGTCAAGGCGCGGATCATGTCGCCGGCCGAGTACATCGGACCGATCATGACGTTGGGCACCGAGCGCCGCGGGATCTACAAGAACATGACGTACCTCGACCAGGAGCGCGTCGAGTTCGACTGGGAGTTCCCGTTAGGCGAGATCATCCTCGACTTCTTCGACAAGCTGAAGACGGTCAGCCGCGGCTACGCGAGCCTCGACTACGACATGCTCGGCTACCGCGAGAGCGACCTCGTACGGCTCGACATGCTGATCAACGGCGATCCGGTGGATGCGTTCAGCGTGATCATCCATCGCGACAAGGCCTACGACTGGGGGCGGAAGATCGCCGACAAGCTGAAGGACCTGATTCCGCGCCAGCTCTTCGAGGTGGCGATCCAGGCGGCGATCGGGACCAAGGTCATCGCCCGCACGTCGGTGAAGGCGTTGCGAAAGGACGTTCTCGCCAAGTGCTACGGCGGCGACATCAGCCGGAAGCGCAAGCTTCTCGAGAAGCAGAAGGAAGGCAAGAAGCGGATGAAGCAGGTCGGCTCGGTCGAGATTCCGCAGGAGGCGTTCCTGGCGGTGCTGCAGGTCGACTGATTTCGTGCCCAGCGCTCGACGAGGTGCAGCCGGCTGCAAGCGATAAGCTGCAAGCTGGCAGCGAACGGCGTTGAAGCTGCGCGCCTTCGACGCCGTTCGCTTACTGCTTTCGGCTTATAGCTTACAGCCATGTCCTCCCTCGTCATCCAGACGTCGTTCCTCGGTGATACCGTGCTCACGACGCCGCTCATCGCGCGGCTCGCCGAGCAGGGACCGGTGGACGTCCTGGTGACACCGGCGTCCGCGCGGCTGCTGGCGAATCATCCGGCGATCCGCGAGACGATCGTCTACGACAAGCGGGGGCGCGACCGGAGCGTTGCCGGATTTGCGCGGATGGCGCGGGCATTGCGCGCGCGGCGTTACGCGTCCGTCTATCTCGCGCAGGGCTCGGCGCGGAGCGGCGCGCTCGCCCTGGCGGCGAGGATTCCACGACGGGTCGGCTTCGAGAGCTCTGCCGGACGCGCGTTCTACACGGTGCGGGTCCGGGCGCCGGAGGGGATGCACCACGCCGAGAAGCTCTTCACGTTAGGCAGCGCCGGCGGCGGGCGCCCGTATTCCCGCGAAGACCTCCGGCCGCGCCTCTTTCCCGGCGACGCGGAGCGTCAGGCAGTCGACGCGCTTCTCGCGGGCGGCGGCGGCGACCATCGCCCGCTCGTCGCGTTCGCGCCGGGCAGCGTCTGGGCGACCAAGCGATGGCCACACTATCCCGCCCTCGCCCGCGCCATCGCCGGCCGGGCGCGGATCGTCGTCGTCGGTGGAAGCGACGATACGGCGCTCGCGCGCGAGATTCTCGCGGCGGCCGCCGATGCGGGTGCCGTGGATGCGAGCGGACGCCTTACATTGCTTGCATCGGCGGAGCTGATCGGTCGCGCACGCGTGATCGTCAGCAACGACTCGGCGCCGTTGCATCTCGCGTCGGCGGTCGGGACGCCGACGGTCGCGGTATTCGGGCCGACGGTTCCGGCGTTCGGCTTCGGTCCGCTCGCGATCGGGTCGGCGATCGTCGAGGACGACATGCTCGCCTGTCGTCCGTGTGATCGGCACGGGCCGAGACGTTGTCCGCTCGGTCATTGGAAGTGCATGTTGGACCAGTCGCCGGCGCGCGTGGC
>JAICUE010000471.1 GCA_025936015.1 Gemmatimonadaceae bacterium | reverse complement strand
GCGGTGCTGTCGGGGCGCGGCGACGACGTGAAGCTCGAGTCGCTGGTGATCCTCTCGCAGGACGTGCATCGCATCTTCGGCGGGGTCGTCCCCGAGATCGCGTCGCGCGCGCACCTGACCGCGATCGTCCCGGTGGTCGAGCGGGCGCTGAGCGAAGCGAGCGTGACGCCAGCCGCGATCGACGCGGTCGCCGTGACGAATGCGCCGGGGCTGGTCGGCGCGCTGCTCGTCGGGGTGAGCTTCGCCAAGTCGCTCGCGTTCGCGGCCGGCGTCCCGCTCGTCGGGGTGCATCACATGGAGGGACATCTGTTCGCGACATCGATCGATCATCGCGACGCGGTGCCTCCATTCACCGCGCTGCTCGTGAGCGGCGGGCACACCCTGCTCCTCGACGTCGAGCAGTGGGGACGCTATCGCCTGCTCGGCTCGACACGCGACGACGCGGCGGGCGAAGCGTTCGACAAGGTGGCGAAGCTGCTCGGCCTACCCTACCCCGGCGGCCGGCACATCGAGCGGCTCGCCGCCGAGGGCGACTCGACCCTCATTCGCTTCTCGCGGCCGATGACGCGCCGCGACCAGAAGCCGGGGGACGCCGATTACTACGACGTCTCGTTCAGCGGCCTGAAGACCGCGGTGCTGCACGCGGTGCGCGAGCGCGCGATCGGCGCGATCCCCGAGGATGGGGTCGACGCGCAGTACGCCGATCGCGTCGCGATCGCGGCTGGATTCCAGGCCGCGCTGGTGGACACGCTCGCGGAGAAGACGTATCGTGCGGCGCGTCAGTTCGGCCGGACGAAGGTCGTGCTCGGCGGCGGGGTCGCCTGCAACCGGACGCTGGCGGCGAAGATCGGCGAGCGGGTCGCACCGTTAGGCGCGACGGTGTTCGCGCCGTCGCCGCGGCTGGCGACCGACAACGCGGCGATGATCGCGCGTGCCGGACTGTTTCGCTTCGAGCTCGGCGAGCGTGCCGCGCTCGACCTCAATGCCTACGCATCCATGCCCATTCCCGGATTGGTCGCTGCATGACGTTCGTCTCCGGCTTGACTCCGATGATCTTCGCGTCGCCGACCGTGGTGCACGCGTTCAGCTATCCAGTTGGTCCACTCGAGATCACCGGCTTCGGGCTGGCGATGTTCCTCTCGTTCGTCGTCGCGCAGCATGTCGCGCAGAACGAGACGGCGCGGCGCGGCTACGACCCGCAGCCGGTGGGCGACCTCGTCTTTGCCGCGGTGATCGGCGGCCTGGCCGGCGCGAAGATCTATTACGCAATCCTCACCGGCGACCCGCACGCACTGCTCGAGCGAGCGGGGTTCGTCTTCTGGGGCGGGTTGATCGGCGGGACGATCGCCGTCCTCGCGATGGCGAAGTGGCGCGGGATGAATCTCTGGCGCGTGGCCGACGTCGGTGGCCCAGCGGTGATGGCCGCGTACGCGGTGGGTCGCACCGGTTGCTGGGCGGTCGGCGACGATTACGGCCGCCCATGGAATGGTTTCCTCGCGGTCGCATTCCCTAACGGTGCGCCGCCGAGCACCGCCGGCATCATGTCGCGCGCGTTCGGCGTCGCGTTCCCGCCGGGCACCCCACCCGACCTCGTCGTCGGCGTGCATCCGACCCAGCTCTACGAGATCACGATGGCGTGCATCCTCTTCGGCGTCCTCTGGAGCCTGCGCGACCACAAGCACGCCGAGGGATGGCTGTTCGGCGTGTATTGCATGGTCGCTGGCCTCGAGCGGTTCATCGTCGAGTTCTTCCGGGCGAAGGACGATCGCTTCTTCGGACCGCTGACGACGGCGCAGATCCTCGCGATCCTGTTCGTGATCGCGGGCGCGGTGATCATGGGGCTGCGCAAGACTCCGCGGGCGGGGGCACTTGGGATTTATCGGCCCGGGTATACGCCTGACGTTGCGTGAGGCGGAGGGGTCCGGGAACGGCGCAACTGCACGGCGGAAGCTTTTACAGGAGGCACGGAGGACGCGGAGGGTTTCATTAACGGCGTTTCATCAAAGCCTTCAAAGCCTTCAAAGCCTTTCAAAGCCTTTCAAAGCCTTCCAAAGCCTCTTGAATCAAAGGCGCTCATCGCAGGCGCTTGGTGGCTCGTCTGACGAGAAGCTGTTGCTGAAGCGCCGTTACAAAAAACCCTCCGCGTCCTCCGTGCCTCCTGTAAAATATTCCCGCCGTTCCGCCGCCGTTCTCAAACAACCCGCGGTGCTTCAGCTGAGCTGGTACGTGGATCGGAGGAGTTCGATGAATGGCTGATGGACAAGCGGTACGCGGGGGCGCGCCACCGGCGCGGCGCGAGAACACCGTCAGCGATCCGGGGAGCGCCGAGCGCGGCGAGCTGGAGATCGTCAGCGAAGAAGTCGCGTGGGAGAACAAGGCTGCGCGGCTCTGGAGCTCGCGCGTGCGCCTCCCCGGCAAGGAAGAGAAAACCGCCGAGCAGTTCCGCCTCGGCCCCGGCGCGGGTCACGTCGATGGCATCATCGTC
>JAICUE010000191.1 GCA_025936015.1 Gemmatimonadaceae bacterium | reverse complement strand
GGCGAGGACAATCGGCCGGTGTACGTCCCAGCCGATTCGGTGATCACCGCCACCGGCCAGACTTCGCTCCTCGCCTCGCGCCGCGTCGCCGGCTTCGGCGCGGTCAACGAGATCGCGTCGCGGCTCCAGTCCGATACGCGGCAGGTCACTGTATCGTTAGGCGGCTTCGGCTTGCGTGGTGCGATGTTCAACACCGGTTACACCTGGAGCCGCTCGCGCGACCAGGGCTACGGATTCTCGCAGGGCTACTTCGGCGGCGGCAACACCGCCGGTGACCCGAACGTCGCCGACTGGGGGCGGAGCGATCGCGACATTCGCCATCAGCTGTTCGCCCAGGTGCTCTATCCGTTGACAACGTCGCTCGACGCGAGCGTCATCGCCCGCGCGACGTCGGGCATGCCGTACTCGCCGCTCGTCGCCGGCGACATCAACGGCGACGGCTCGCGCAACGACCGTGCGTTCGTCTACGATCCGGCCGCCGCGCCCGACACCGCGATCGCCAACGGGATGTCGCGTCTCCTCGCGACGACCTCGGGCACCGCTCGCGCGTGCCTCGAGAGCCAGCTTGGCGAGATCGCCGGCCGCAACAGCTGCGAATCGCCATGGACGGGCTCTCTCGACATGCAGCTCAACTGGCGTCCGACCTCGTTCGGGCTCAATCGCCGCCTGACGGTCTCGCTGCAGATGTTGAACGTTCTCACCGGCGTCGACCAGCTGGTGCATGGACCGAACGACATGCGCGGCTGGGGGCAGCGCCAGTACGCCGATCGCACGCTGCTGTACGTCCGCGGCTTCGACGCGACTCCCGGGGCGGAGCGCTTCATCTATCAGGTCAACGAACATTTCGGATCCACGAACAACCGCGGCCGCGCGAGCTCGCCCTTCCAGATCGGGCTCACTGGCCGCTACCAGATCGGCTTCGATGATTCGCGCCGCGCGATGTTCAACGTCCTCGGCGGCCAGAACGGACAGCCGCTCAGCGCCGATCAACTGAAGGACCGGATGCGTCGCGGCATCACGAACCCCTTCTATCGCATCATCGCGCTCAACGACTCGCTGTCGCTCGCACTCAGCGCCGATCAGCAGGCGAAGCTCAAGACGCTCGGCGATTCCCTCCAGGCGAAGATCGACCCGGCGATCGACGAGATCGCCGACGCGATCGCGAAGCAGGGCAAGAACGCCGATCCGCAGGCGCTCCGCGTGACGTTAGGCAGGCGCCTCGGGGAAGCCCGAACCCTCATCCAGCAGGCGGCAAAGGATGCGCAGCAGACCCTCACCCCGGAGCAATGGTCGAAGCTCCCCGCTGACGTGAAGTCGCCAGGGATGCGCCGCGGCGGCCCCGGCGGCAACGGTCGCCCCCGCGGCGGCGATCGCGATCAGTAACGGCGCACGGAGCGTCCGCGCCGCGGCCCGAACGCCGATTAGTTTTCGGCGATGGTCGCGTCCTCCAATTTCCAGCTCTGCGTCGTTGCACTCCTGCTCGCCGCCGCCCCCCGCCTAACGCTCTCCCAGGTATCGCCGCAACCGACCGCGGCGGCACCGGCGGGCCCGGCGACCTCGGCCCCGGCGAATCCGCCCCCGATCCGCCGCGAGTTCCGCGGCGTCTGGGTCGCAACGGTCGGCAACATCGATTGGCCGTCGCGCCGCGGCCTGACCACCGCCGAGCAGCAGGCGGAGTTGATCACGCTGCTCGACAGCGCGGTCTCGCTTCATCTCAACGCAGTGCTGTTGCAGGTGCGCCCCGCCGCCGATGCGCTCTATGCGTCGAAGATCGAGCCCTGGTCGGAGTTCCTCACCGGCACCGAGGGCCAGGCGCCGTCCCCGTGGTACGATCCACTCGCCTTCGCCGTGAAGGAGGCGCACGCGCGAGGCCTCGAGCTCCATGCCTGGTTCAACCCGTATCGCGCCGGCACCCCCGACCAGCGCTCGCGCCACGCCGCCAATCACGTCTCGCGGACGATGCCCGCGGTCGTGAAGAAGTACGGCCCGTACCTCTGGATGGATCCCGGCGAGCCGTCCGTTCGCCGCCGCACCGTGCGCGTCGTCCTCGACGTCGTCCGCCGTTATGACATCGACGGCGTTCACATCGACGACTACTTCTACCCGTACCGCGAGAACGACCGCCGCGGCCGCGAGATCGCATTCCCCGATGCCCGCAGCTGGCGCAAGTATCGGAGCGCCGGCGGGCAGCTCTCACGCGATGACTGGCGTCGTCATAACGTCGACCTGCTCGTCCACGAGCTCTACACCGGTGTGCACGACGTCAAGCCGTGGGTGAAGTTCGGTGTCAGTCCATTCGGCATCTGGCGCCCGGGAAATCCGCCATCGATCACCGGTTTCGATGCGTACGTCCAGCTCTACGCGGATTCGCGGCAGTGGCTCCGCGAGGGTTGGGTGGACTACTACACGCCGCAGCTCTACTGGCCGATCGCCGACACCCCGCACAGCTACTCGACGCTGCTGCACTGGTGGGTCGACCAGAACGTCAGGCAGCGCAACATCTGGCCCGGCCAGTACACCAACAAGGCCGGAGCCAACGGTGAGCACGGCTGGCGCGCGCAGGAGATTATCGACCAGATCGACTCGACGCGCGCCACGCGCGGCGCCAGCGGCAACGTCCATTTCAGCGGTCGCGCGTTCCTCGAGAACCCCGACTCGCTGCACGAGCGGCTGCGCGCCGGTCCGTACAGCGATCTGGCACTCGTCCCTGCGTCCCCGTGGCTCGACTCCATCGCGCCGGCCGCGCCCCTGCTCACACTGCATCCCGCTGGCGTCCAGCTTCCCGCCAATGGCCCGGACACGCTTCATACGCCCATGCGCGTGACCATCAGCGCTGCGAAGAAATCGGCGCCCTTCCTCTGGACCGTGCGCACCCGGAGCGACACGATGGCCGCGACGCCGTGGACGACGGCGATCATCCCGGCAACGGAGGACCGTGTCCCGCTGCCGTCCGGTGCCACCGAGGTCGTCGTCACCGCGATCGACCGCGCCGGCAACGAGAGCGCTCCCGCCCGCCTGACGCTCCCGAGCCCCGCGCCGTAAGGCGCCTAACGCTTCCGCAGGCGGGCGATGTCGCGCCGGCCCTTCTTGCTCGGCCGCCCGCTCTCCGCGGCGGCCGGCATCTCGTAGCGCATCCGCTCGGCGAGCCTGGCGCGCGCCGCGGCGCTCTCCTCGGTCTCGGCGTACAGCGTCTGGGCGACCGTGGCCGGCCCGCGCTTGTCCGAGAGGGCACGCACGGTGACGATCTGCTCGAAGACCCCGCTCCGGATCCGCACGCTGTCGCCGGCCTTCACCGTCTTCGCCGGCTTCGTCCGCTCGCCGTTGAGCTCGACCTTGCCGCTCGTGACCGCGTCCGCGGCGAGCGAGCGCGTCTTGTAGAACCGCGCGGCCCACAGCCATTTGTCGACCCGAACTCCGCTGCTGCCTTCGTCCATCCCCTTTCCTCCGTTCGGCCCGTCGATTGCCACCCGCAAGATAATGCGCAGGGAACAATTCGATCGCCGATATCCTTCAGTACTGAGAGAAGTGACTCCGTTGCTGTCCTTGGCCTTTTCCAGCTGAATCATAGATGAGCTTCGAAACCGAAACCCAGACCCTCGATGTGGCCGCCGCGGCCGCGGCCCGTCGTTCGATTCGTGTCTACCGGCAGGAGCCGATTCCGCGCGAGGACCTCGAGCGGATCTTCGAGATCGTCCGGCTCGCGCCTTCGGCGTTCAATGTGCAGCCATGGCGCTTCGTCGTCGTGACTGACCCCGAGCTGAAAGCGAAGCTCGGCGCCGCGGCCAACGGCCAGAAGCAGGTCACCGGCGCGCCCGCCGTCATCGTGCTCTACACCGACATGAAGCAGGTCCTCGACAACGTCGACGACATCATGCATCCCGGGATCCCCGCCGATAAGCGTGCGGCGGGTGCAGCGGGGTTCCGCGAATCGTGGTCGCAGAAGACCGACGCGGAGCGCGAACAATGGGGCGCGAGCCAGGGCTACATCGCTCTTGGCTATCTTCTCCTCGCCGCCTCGTCCCTCGGCTACGGCACCTCGCCGATGCTCGGCTTCGACCCGGCGAAGGTGAAAGCCGCGCTCGGGCTTCCCTCCCACGTCGCAGTCCCCGCCCTCGTCGCGATCGGCCGGCCCGACGAGGAAGGCTTTACGCATCATCGCCATCCGGTCGACCGCATCGTCGCCTACCGCTGACCGCCCTCCATCGAGCGACCGTTATGACTACGGCAAACGCTGACAGCTCTGCACTTTCCGCCTACGTTCATCGCTGGATTCCCGGCGATGAACGTATCGCGCTACTGCTCCATGGCACCGGCGGGAACGAGGACGACCTGCTCCCCCTCGCCACGATGCTCCTCCCCGGCGCGAGCGTGCTCGCGCTCCGCGGGAACGTGCTCGAGGGCACGATGCCCCGATTCTTTCGGCGGCTCGCCGAAGGCGTCTTCGACCTCGATGATCTCGCCAAGCGGACGACCCAGCTTGCAGACTTCGTGCGTGCGGCTGCAACCGCCTATGAGTTCGATCTCACCAGGCTGACCGCGATCGGGTTCTCCAACGGCGCGAATATCGCCGCCAACGTGCTCCTGCGGCATCCGGGTCTGATCCGCCAGTCGATCCTCTTCCGCGCCATGGTGCCGGCCGAGACAACTCCCGATCGCGCGGCGGTTGGGACGCGAGTCTATATCGGAGCGGGACAGCGCGACCCGATCATCCCGGCCGACAACGTCCGGCGTCTTGATGAGCTCTTGCGTGATACCGGCGCCGATGTGACGCTCGAGTGGCGAAATGCAGGTCACGGGCTCACCGGCGAAGACATCGACGGCGCGAAGCGGTGGCTCGCCGGCGCCTGACGCTTGCCCGGTGGTGAGCGCGCGCCGATCTTCCCGCATCCGCGCGAAACCGCTCGCCTCCCGACGTCCGACAATGGCCGCTGACATTCGCTCGCTCTGGGATCGCCTCGCCGGCCGACCGGGCGGAAAAAGAATATTCTCGCTGCTCCTCGGCCGGATCGTGCCGTACACCGGGAGCATCAAGCCGCGTGTCCTCGAGCTTAGCGCCTCTGGCGCTCGCATCGAGATGCGCGACCGGCGAGCCGTTCGTAACCATCTGCGATCGGTCCACGCGATCGCGCTCGCGAACATCGCCGAGCTCTCGACCGGGCTGCCGCTCGCCTACGCCGTCCAGCCACGCGGCCGCACGATTCTTCTTTCGCTCACCGTCGAGTTCCTGAAGAAAGCCCGCGGCACCCTGGTTGGCTCTTCGAGCTTCGCTGCGCCGAGCGGCGAACGTGACGAAGACATCGAGATCCCAGTCGAAGTACGCGACGAATCGGGTAACGTCGTCGCCCGCGCGCGGGCCATCTGGCGGGTCGGTCCGGTCAAGCGCGGCGGTTGAGCGCGTCGCCCGGCGATTAGCTTTCGTCTCGCCTGGCCCTTTGCCCCACGACCCGCTTCGTCCCCGCCTTTGATCCAGATCGTCCGTTCGCTTGCCATCATCGCCGCCCTCGCGATTCCCTGCGCGCAAGGTGCCGCACAGGGTAGCGCCAGGGGCTCCGCGCCTCGCTCGACGACCGGCGCGAAGCGGGCCTTCACGCCGACCGACTGGTATCGCCTCACGACGGTGACCTCGCCCGCGCTTTCCCCCGATGGGAAGCGCGTCGCGTTCACCGTCACGACCGTCCGCGAGGCGGAGAACAAGCGGCACAGCGAGGTATGGGTCGCGAACACGAGCGGCGGCGAGCCGCAGCGCTACACCTCGCCCGG
>JAICUE010000570.1 GCA_025936015.1 Gemmatimonadaceae bacterium | reverse complement strand
GTACATCGCCCGCGCTGACGCCGACCGGGCGACGCGGGAGCCGCTCGACATCGCACGGGACGAGTGGCATCCGGATGAAGTCGGCGATTCCTACGCGATCGATGCGGTGCGCACGATCATCGATTCGGTGGTCCCGGCGTCGTTGCGCGATGCAGACCTGACGGTGGTGACGACGATCGACACCCGCGCGCAGCGGGCGGCGGAATCCGCGGTCACTCGCCAGGCGAATGGGCTCGCGCGCGAGGGTATTGCATGGTACGGCGCGCGTGGCGCGGGGGTGCAGGGTGCCCTCGTCGCGATCGATCCGCGCAGCGGGGACGTGGTCGCACTGGTCGGCGGGCGGAAGTACGAGCGCGGTGGATTCAATCGCGCGCTGCTCGCGCATCGGCAGCCCGGGTCGGCGTTCAAGCCGTTCGTCTATGCGGCCGGTCTCGCCGCCGGCTTCACGCCCGCGTCGTTCGTCGACGATGACCCGGTCGAGGTGGACGACGGCAACGGGCATCTCTGGCGGCCGACCAACTACGATGGCACGTACGAAGGGCAGATCACGCTCCGTCGCGCACTGATGGTCTCGGCGAATGCGGCGACCGTCAGGCTGAGCCGAGCGATCGGCGAGGCGCGGATCGTCGCGCGCGCGCGAGAGAACGGGATCGGCAGCCCGATGCGGGCTGTCCCTTCGATCGCGTTAGGCGCCCTCGAGGTGACGCCGATCGAGCTGGTGACGGCCTATTCCCCCTTCGCCAACGGCGGCTATCGCGTCACCCCGCGACTGGTGCGGCGAATCGAGGGCCCCGACGGCGCGTTGATCTGGAGCAGCGAACCTTCGCTGACGCCGGTGATGGATCCGCGCGACGCGTGGCAGGTGACGTCGATGCTGCGCTCGGTCGTCGACCACGGGACAGGACATGCAGTCCGCGACGCCGGTGTCGATGGCCCGATCGCCGGAAAGACGGGGACGACGAACAACAACGCCGACATCTGGTTCGTCGGTTACTCACCGACCATCGTCGCGGCGGTCTGGTTCGGCTACGACACCCCCAAGCCGCTTCCTGCCGGCGCGACGGGCGGCCGCTTCGCCGCGCCGGCGTGGGCGGAGTTCTACGAGCGCGGCTGGCGTGAGACCGGAACCGAGGCGTGGTGGACTCCGCCGGCGGGGATGGTCAGCCGCGTGATCGACGCGACGACGGGCGAGCTCGCGAGCGAGTGGTGCCCGATCACGCAGGAGGAATGGTTCAAGCCGGGCACCGAGCCGACGGAGCTCTGCCGCGAGCACACGCCGGCGGAGGAACCGATCCAGGCCGCGGTGACGAGCGTCGGCCAGAAACTCGGCAAGGCGCTGAAGAAGATCTTCAGCTTCTGACGCCGGTCGCCGCCGCGTCAGGCCTAACGTCCAGCGGCCGGCCGGTCAGACGATGCCTAACGCGTCGCCGGCGGACGGCGCGAAACCGGGAAAGAGCGCCTCGGTCCGGGTCGCTCCCATGTGCCGCTCGGAAATCTCGGCGAACACCGACCGGAAGTCGGTCGTCAGCGCGAGGTCGCGGCCCTCGTAGAGCTGGTCGGGGCCGAGGCCGGGCCAGCGCCCGTAGACGCGGCCGCCGCGGACGTTGCCGCC
>JAICUE010000450.1 GCA_025936015.1 Gemmatimonadaceae bacterium | reverse complement strand
TCGTCTACGCGGCGCTCTGGCAGCAGCAGCAGAGCTTCATCGAGGGGAAGGAATTCGGCGGCACCGGAAACGGGATCTTCAAGTCCACCGACGGCGGGACGACGTGGCGGCATCTCACCAACGGCCTGCCATCGGTGATCGAGGCCAACCTCGCGATCGCACCGAGCAACCCGAAGGTGGTGTACGCGATGGTCGCCGGGACGCCGCCTAACGATACGTCGTCGCGGAACACCACCGGCGTCGTCGGCTTCTACAAGTCGGTGGACGCGGGCGAGCACTGGCGGCTCACCTTCGGCGACAGCGCCCAGCCGGTGATCCCGCCGGGCGAGATCGGCCGGGACCCGCACGAAGATCCCGATCGCGGCGATGCGCCCGGTGGCGAGGACCCGCGTCCGCTGCTCCGCATCGGCGGCGGCGACCTGCCGACCATAACGGTCGACCCGCAGCACGAGAACGTCGTCTACAGCGCATCGATCGTCTTCTGGCGCACCGAAGACGGCGGACGCAGCTGGGCGGCGGTGCGCGGCTCGCCCGGCGGCGACGACTACCAGAAGAGCTGGATCAACCCGAAGAATCCGGACATCGTCTTCGTCGTTTCCGACCAGGGCGCGGTCGTCTCGGCGAATCGCGGCGCGTCGTGGAGCAACTGGTACACCCAGAACACCGCGGCGATGTATCACGCGACCGCGGACAACGCATTCCCCTATCGCGTCTGCGGCGGGCAGCAGGACTCGGGTTCGGCGTGCGTCGAGAGCCGGTCGATGGATGGTGAGATCACCTTCCACGATTGGCATCCGGTGAACATCCAGGAGTACGGGATCGCCGCGCCCGACCCGCGCGATCCCGATCGCGTCTTCGGCAGCATGCGCACTAATGTCTCGATGTACGACCGGCGCACGCGGCAGACGACGCTTCTCGGCCCCGACGCGAAGAGCCGCGGGACGGAGTACAATCGCAACGTCAGGACGATGCCGATCGAGTGGTCGCCGCTCGATCGCGACATGCTCTTCTATACCTCGAACGTCGTCTGGAAGTCGGCTGACCGCGGCCACAGCTGGACACGGATCAGCCCCGACCTCGCGCGGCAGCAGTGGACACCGCCGGCGAGCGCGGGGAAGTACGCGTCGGAGGTGACGCCGGCACCGTCAGGCAGCATTACCGCGTTCTCGGCGTCGCCGCGCGACTTGAAGGTGCTCTGGGCGGGGACCGACGACGGGGCGATCCAGGTGACCACTGACGGCGGTGCGCACTGGAGCGACGTGACGCCGGCGCAGATCAAGCCGTGGACGCGCATCTTCAACATGGATGCGGGCCACTTCGACACGCGTACCGCCTACGCCGCGGCGAACACGCTGCGGATCGACGATCCGAATCCGCACTTCTGGCGCACGCACGACGGCGGAAAGACGTGGACCGAGATCGACAACGGGATCGCGCCGGGCGCCGTCGCCAACGCGATCCGCGAAGATCCACGCACGAAGGGCCTGCTTTACGCCTCCACTGACACGCAGGTGTGGGTGTCGTTCGACGACGGCGATCATTGGCAGTCGCTCCGGCTCGACATGCCCGCCGTGTCGGTGCGCGATCTCGAGGTGAAGGACGACAGCGGCTGCCTCTGCTCCGACCTCATCGCCGCGACGCACGGCCGCGGCTTCTGGATCCTCGACGACGTCACTCCGCTGCGCCAGGCGGCCGAGGCGCGCGCCGCCGGCGACGCGTATCTCTTCAAGCCGGCGGTCGCCGCCCGGGTCCGCTTCGCCACCAACGACCCGACGCCATGGCCGCCCGAGCTTCCGGCCGGCGAGAACCCGCCGCCCGGCGCGTTGATCGACTACACGCTCGCCGTCAGGCCTAACGGTCCGGTCACGATCGAGATCGCCGACGCGAAGGGCACGGTGATTCGCCATTACACGAGCGCCGACACCGCGGCCCGTCCCGATGCCGCGCTCGACCCCGAGGAGTACGAGCGTCTCTGCGAGAACAAGCCGACCGCGGCGCACTGCGCGTTGCCCCTCTACTGGCCGGCCCCGCCGACGGTGATCGCGACCGCGCCGGGAATGCATCGCGTGAGCTGGGACATGCGCTATGACCCGATCACCGAGGTGAAGAGCGACGGCGTCGAAGCGACCGGCGCCGTCCCGCACCGGAGCGTCCCCGCCGCCGTCGCGCCATGGGCGCCGCCGGGCCGCTATACCGTGCGCATGACGGTGAACGGCAGGACGCAGGCGCAGCCGCTCGTCCTCGTCCTCGATCCGCGGATCAAGACACCGACCGCGGGTCTCGCGAAGCTCGCGGCGCTGACGCGTGAGATGTACGATGGCGCCCGCGAGTCACACGAGGCGTACGAGGCGGCGCGCGCACTCGCCGCGCGCCTCGAGTCCGATCACAGTGCCAGCGCCGAGTCGCGGAAGGCGAAGCTCGACTCGCTCGCACCCCTCGAGCGCGAGGACCAGCCGCGCCGCGGCCGGGCTCGCGGCGCTCGCATCGGGTCGGAAGCGCCGCCGACGCTCAACGGCGTGAGCGACGAGATGCTCGCGGCCGCGATGGCGATGCAGGGCGCCGACGTCACGCCGACCGCGAGCGAGGTCGCCGCCTGCGCGCGGGCGAGCGCGCGCTACCGCGCCGTGATCGCCCGCTGGCGAGCGATCGAGGCGGCGCGCCGTTAGGCCGCCGTCGGCAGTAAGCGATAAGCAGCAAGCAGTAAGCGCACGGCGGTAACGACTG
>JAICUE010000120.1 GCA_025936015.1 Gemmatimonadaceae bacterium | reverse complement strand
AGGATGGAGTGGAGGTCATCCCGCTCATCGCGCCGGGGCGCGCGTACTGGCGGGAGTGGCAGGCCGTGCGCGCGACCTGCCGTCGGCTGACGCCGGCGGTGGTGCATACGCACGGGTACCGAGCCGACGTCGTCGGGGGAAGCGCCGCGCGGCGCGAGCACGCCGCGACGGTGACCACCGTGCACGGCTTCACCGGCGGTGACAGGAAGAATCGCTTCTACGAGCAGCTGCAGCATTGGGTCTTTCCGCGCTTCGACGCCGTCGTTCCGGTCTCGGCGCCGATGGCGGCGGCGCTGCTCCAGTCGCGGGTGGTGGATGGCAGGCTGCACATCGTGCCTAACGCGTACGCGCCGGCCGTCCCGCCGCTCGCGCGCGCCGAAGCGCGGGCGGCGCTCGGGATCGGCGACACGACGTTCCGTGCCGGGTGGATCGGACGCGTCACCGCGGAGAAGGGGCTCGACGTCGCGATCCGTGCGCTCGCCCATCCGAGCGCCCGAGCGACTGTGCTGTCGGTGATCGGCGATGGTGTCGAACGGCCGGCGATGGAAATGCTCGCGGCCCGACTCGGCGTCGCGGAGCGGATCACCTGGCACGGCGTCATCGCCAACGCCGGGTCGCTCGTGAGCGCCTTCGATGCGCTCGTCCTCAGCTCGCGGACCGAGGGGACGCCGATGGTGCTGTTCGAGGCGATGGCGAGCTGCGTCCCGATCATCGCGACCAGGGTCGGTGGAGTGCCCGACGTCGTCGGGCCGGCGGAAGCGGTGCTCGTCCCTCCGGACGATCCGGGCGCTATCGCTGGCGCGTTGGGGGTGATGAGGCTGGATCGCGAGTCGAGCGTACCGCGCGCGACGCGGGCGAGCGCCCGGCTCGAACGCGAGTTCGCGGTTGCGCCCTGGCTCGACCGTTATGACGACGTATACGCGTCGGCCGTCGCGCACGCGCAGGAGCGAAGCCGATGATGACGGTCGCGATGGTGCTCATCGCCATCCCGCTCGTGCTGCTGCTCTACGCGTACATCGGCTACCCACTGCTTCTCTCGCTCATCGGCGCCGGCAAACGCGCGATTCCGAATGCCGTCGATGATCCCGCAGAGTGGCCATCGATCACCGTCGTGATCCCGGCGTACAATGCCGAGGGGTCGATCGCGCGGACGATCGACCATCTGCTCGCCGCCGATTATCCGGCGGCGAAGCGGCAGCTACTGGTAGTGTCGGACGCGTCGACCGACCGCACCGACGAGATCGTTCGCGGCTATGCCGGACAAAACGTCGAGCTGCTGCGACAGTCGCGGCGCGGTGGGAAGACGATGGGCGAGAACGCAGCGGCCGCGCACCTTCGCAGCGACATCGTGGTCAGCACTGATGCGACGATCGTCGTCCCGGCGCAATCGCTGAAGCAGCTCGTGCGCCCGTTCGCCGATCCCTCGGTTGGAATCGTTTCCGGACGCGACGTGAGCGTCGAAGCGGCAGTCGCCAGCGACGACACGCGAGGTGAAGCGAAGTACTCGGGCTACGAGATGTGGGTGCGCTCCCTCGAAAGCCGCTCGGGGCTCATCGCCGGTGCGACGGGCAGCCTGTACGCGATGCGACGCGCACTCTACACCTCAGCGTTGCCGCCGACGCTGACGCGCGACTTCGCCAGCACCCTCGATGCCTATGAGCAGCGGTGGCGCACGGTCGCCGCCGATGACGCGATCTGTCTCGTCGCCCGCGCGCCGTCGCTGCGCGCCGAGCTGCATCGGAAGGCGCGAACGATGACCCATGGTCTCGATACGCTCTGGCACTATCGGCGGTTGATGAACCCCCTGCGGCACGGGCGCTTCGCGCTGATGCTGATCAGCCACAAGCTCTGTCGCTGGCTGATGTTCGCGACGTTCCCGCTCGGCTTGGCGGGGCTGGCACTGGCGAGCGTGGCGAGCGGGTGGGCCGCGGTGCTGTTCGTGCTCGCACTGGCTGCGCTCGCGGCTGGCTCGCTCGCGGTGTGGGGTGCGCCGCGCCACGCGCTCCCGGCGGTCGTCGCGCTCTGCGGCTATGTCGTCGTCGCGATCACGGCGTCGCTGCTGGCGTGG
Organism: Gemmatimonadaceae bacterium; assembly: GCA_025936015.1. Lineage (GTDB taxonomy): Bacteria > Gemmatimonadota > Gemmatimonadetes > Gemmatimonadales > Gemmatimonadaceae > JABFXC01. The sequence continues at coordinate 5,529 of JAICUE010000120.1, read as the reverse complement.
GGGCGGGTGCTGCGCGGCGAGCGGGTGCTCATCTGGGAGCCGACGCGCCGTCAGGCCTGACGGCGCGTCGGTTCGGCTCACCAGCCCATCTTCTTGAAGAGCATGACCGGCACCGTCCGCGCCATGATGCGGAGGTCCATCGCCAGCGAGCGCTGCTCGAGATAGGCGAGGTCGTAATGGACCTTCCGGCGCACGTCCTCGATGGAGCTGTCGTAGGCGGCGTTGATCTGCGCCCAGCCGGTGATCCCGGGACGGGCGCGATGGCGGCACGGGTACTCGCGAATGTCGCGGACGAGGTTGACGATGATCGTCGGGCGCTCGGGACGCGGGCCGACGATGTTCATGTCACCCCTGAGCACGTTCCAGAGCTGAGGCAGCTCGTCGAGCCGGCTGACGCGAAGGATGCGGCCGAGCGGAGTCACGCGCGCGTCGCCCTTCTGCGCCCAGACCGCACCCGACGACGACTCGGCGTCGCTCCGCATCGAGCGGAATTTATAGATGGTGAAGGGGCGGCCGGTCACGTTCTGCTGGCGCCGATCCTTTCGCTCGCCGAATGGGTGGCGGCGGCGATCGCGGCCGGTGCGAGTGTCCTTGCCGACGCGTTCCTGGGTGTAGAGGATCGGGCCGGGCGAGGTGAGTTTCACGGCGATCGCGACGAGGAGCATGATCGGCGACGCAACGATCAACCCGATGCCGGCGATCGCGACGTTCACCGCGCGCTCGAGTCGTTCAGTGCTGCGCGGGCGCGAACGCCGCTCGACGACGGGCCAGCGCATCGGCACGTCGTCGGTCGCGGCGCCGCGTGCGGCGCCAGCGGTTTCGCTGTTGGGTTGAGCGCTGGTTTCATTGCGTCGGTCGCCGCACGGTTCAGCGAGCTGGATGTCGGGGGCGACGCCGTTGTTCGCGCCGGAGACGATATCGATCTCGCGGATCGCGGTACGCACCAGTTCGAGCGCCTCGACCGTGCGGAGCGTCGATGGGGCGACCGAGACGAGCGGTGGCGGGAATGATGGCTCCTGGTAGGCGGGCCCGGCTGCGCTGATCTCCGGAATCCCGTCGGGACCAACCACCAGCCGTTCGATGCGGCGCGGAGTGGGCTCCGCGTGATTGCCAGCTTCGCCTCTGCCTCCGCTCTCCGTGCCGGCCGAGCTGTCGCTCGCCAGTGCTGTGTGCGTCTCGTGCGACTGCATGCTGCTTCCTCCTGTGCTGCCAACCCTGTGACGTCCCTCGCGCGAGCATCGCGCGCCGGCCGTGTCGCGATCGTCAGCGATGTCGAATGAGGATCACGCTGACTGCGGCGCCGGCCACGATTGCCGCGGTCTGCGCGTACTGCGCCCAATCGCGCCTGGTCGGAACGATGATCTCGTCACCGGCGCGAAGCTTCAATTCGTCGAGTGTGCGACCGGCGACGATCGCCTTGCGCAGATCCTTCGCCGACCAGATTTCACTGTCGCCGCGCCGGACGACGATCCGATCCGGCGAGGCGGTGTGGCCGAGCCCGCCGGCCCGCATCAGCACGTCGCCAATCAGCGCGTCGGGGGCCACTGCGTAATAGCCGGGCGCGACCACGTCACCGACCACCGCCACCCGCATCAGCGAGCGCACCTCCACCCCTGACGTATCGAGAACGAAGCGCGCCAGCTCGGCGCGCATGTGGTGCTGGAGGTCGGCGCGCGAGACGCCGGCGAGGGGGATCGCCGGGATCAGCGGCAGCTCGAGGGTGCGGCCGGCTCGAACGACAAACGTATCGGTGAGCGTCGGAACGCCAGGCACGCGGAGGATCACGCGGTCGCCGACGTGGAGATCGCCTTCCCGCGCCTGCCGCAGCGAGTCCGCGCTGGGGAGCAGCGTCGGCGCCTGCACCGAGCCGGCCGGCCCGGCCTGTGCCTGTGTCCGGCTCGAGGACGCGCCGAGCGCGACGGCGACGACCAGTGCCGCCGCGGGGCCGGTGATGGGCGCCGTTAGGCACCGCCGCGCGCTTGCACAGCGCCGACGAGTCGAGCGATGAAAGCGGTCGAACGAGCAGATCATGCGCACTGCAAACGCATGACACATACCAACCGTGTAACCCACAGCGTTGCACAGAGCTAGCCATTTTGACCGAACTGAAAAAAGCGCTGGCGAGCTCTTTGCTTCTAGCGATGTCGACCGCGACAGCACGCAGTCACACGACTGCGCAGCCCCGGATGGTCGCACTATTGGGAGCAGTTGAAAATGTCCGAGTCGGGAATCCCGTGGGATCGCTATCTCGCAGCGCTCAAACGGCGGCGTGCCCTCGTCGCCGGAATCGTCGTTGCCGCGGTCGCGCTGGGGTTTGTAGCGACGCGGTTTTTTCGCCCGACCTACGAAGTCCACTCGACGATCTGGCTCGCCAACAGCGGCGGTCCGGCGCGGTCGAACGAGCTCCCGCGAAATGAGCGGCTGCTGGCCGCGCCGGCGTGGGGTGAAGTGCTGCGCAGCTACACGGTGCTCGATCCGGTGGTCGACGCGATGTCACTGTTCGTCGCGCCGAAGAACGCAGGGGACAGCGCCGTCGTCGACGGCTTTCACTCGACGCCGACAGTCAGCGCGGGAAAGTACCGGCTCGAGGTGAGTGCCGACGGTCGCAGCTACATATTGAAGGACAAGGACGACAAGGCCGTCGATCGCGGCGCAGTCGGCGACTCGATCGGACGAGCGTTAGGCTTCCGCTGGGCGCCGGCTGCCGCCACGCTCGGCCGCGATCGCACGATCGAATTCACCGTCGTCAATCCACGGCAGGCGGCGATCAAGCTTCGCGACCGACTCGTCGTCGGCTTCCCGGACACGAGCTTCCTCTCGGTGCGCCTCACCGGCCCGCGGCCGGCGCGCGACGCGGCGATCCTCAACGCGATCGGACGCCAGTTCGTCAGCACCGCGGTCGCGTTGACCAATGGAAGCCAGTCGCAATCGGCGCAGCAGCTCCAGGCGCAGCTCGCGCAGGCGCAGGCGAAGCTCAGCGCTTCCGAGGAGGCGTTGCGGAACTATCGGAGCGGCACGGTCGGCCTGCCGTCAGAGGACGCGGCGACCGGCGCGCGCGACCCGAGCTTCAACGCACTCTACGACCAGCGTGCGCAGCGTGACAGCATTCGCGCCGACCGTGAGGCGCTGCAGCGCGTGCTCGCCGCGAAGAGCAGCGACAAGGGATTGGATGCCGCCGCTCTCCTCGCGATTCCATCGGTCCGCGCGGCGCCCGAGATGACCGGCGCAATCGCCGACCTGACGAAAGCGGAGAGCAACCTTCAGGCACTCCGTCGCACCTACACCGACGAATTCGCCAGCGTGCGCGACGCGCGCGCCGAGGTCGACCGGATCAAGCAGCAGACGCTGCCCGCGTTGGCGCAGGGAGTGCTCGATCGGCTCCGGAGCCGCGAGAACCAGCTCGACTCGCGTGTCGCAGCGGCGAACGGCGCGCTCCGGTCGGTGCCCGGCCGGGCGATCGACGAGCAACGGCTCGAGCGCGACGTCCAGATGAACACCGGGATCTACACCGCGCTGCGAAACCAGTATGACGCGGCGCGGCTGTCCGAGGTCGCGGCGGTCCCTGGTGTCGCGGTGCTCGACAGCGCGGTCGCGCCCCTCGAGCCGGTGACCAACACGGTGCCGGGAATCCTCCTCGCGTCGCTGCTGGCCGGTGTCGCGCTGGCGATCGCCGCGGCGCTGCTGCTCGACGCCACCGACAAGCGACTCTGGTATCCCGACCAGGTGGAAGCGTTAGGCTACGAGATCGTCGGCGCGATCCCGCGGGCGAACAGCCGCGGCGGCGCAACCGATCCGGTCGCCGGCGGGCTGGTGAGCGAAGCGTGCCGGGCGTTGCGCCTGAACGTCCTCAATGCCGTCCTCGGCGCTCGCCCGGTGATGCTCAGCATCCTCAGCGCCGAGCCGGGCGACGGAAAATCGTTCGTGTCCGCCGAGCTCGCGCGCTGCTTCGCGCAAGCCGGGCAGCGGACGATCCTCCTCGACGGCGACGTCCGCCGCGGCGGGGTGGACCAGAGCTTCGCCGTCGATCGCACCCCAGGCTTCACCGATTACCTGGCTGGCCACGCGCCGCTCGACGCAGTGATCCGGCCGACGGCGCAGCAAAACCTCTCGGTCGTCCCGTGCGGCACGCGGCTGGCCGAGGGGCCGGAGCTGATCGGGTCGCCGGCGCTGCCGGCGGCGATCACCGCGCTCGCCGGCCGCTGCGAGGTGCTGCTCGTCGACACGCCGCCGTTAGGCGCGGGGGCCGATGCGGCGGCGCTCGCGACGGCGACCGGCAACGCCGTCCTCGTGATCCGCGCCGGCAAGACCGACCGCAAGGCGGCCAAGGCGCGGCTGGCGTTCATCGAGCGGCTGCCGGTGCGGATGTTCGGAGTCGTCCTCAACGCGATTCGCGCCGAGGGGATGTTCTCCGCCTACGCGTATCTCCCCGAGTACGCGGTGTTCGCGCCGAAGAGCTACGGCGCCGCCGATTCGGCGCGGCCCGCCGCTGACGAACGGTCACTCGCCGACGCACCGGCGCCGGATGCGGACGCCGAAGCGCCGGCATCGCGCGGCGCGCCCTCGGCGCGCTCCGAGAACCACTGGTAGGTTCGCGCGAGCCCGTCGCGCACCGCGACGCGCGGCTCCCAGCCGAGCACTCGCCGCGCCTTCGACCAATCGACGACCGAGCGATGCTGCTCCCCGGCGCGCGGCGGTGCGTGCTCGATCGGCACCGGTGAGGCGGCGCTCGCGACCAGCGTACGCGCGAGCTCGTTGACGTCGGTCTCCACCGCGGTGCCAAGGTTGAACGCACGGGCGTCGATGTCGGTCGCCTTCGGCAGGTCGATCGTGGTCGCGAGCAGGTGCGCGCGCGCGACGTCACCGACGAACACGTAGTCGCGCGTCTGCGTCCCGTCGCCGAAGATCATCAGCGGCTGGCCGGCGAGGATACGCTTCGAGAAGATCGCGACGACGCCCGCCTCGCCGTGCAGCCCCTGTCGCGGACCGTAGACGTTGGCGAAGCGGAGCGCGACCGTCTGCATCTGATGCACGTTCGCGAAGTACGCGAGATAGTGCTCGACGGAGAGTTTGGCGATCCCATAGGGCGACTGCGGGTTCTTGACGACGTTCTCCGGCGAGGGGAGGGGTGCGCCGTCGCCGTAGATCGCTCCGCCCGTCGAGGCGAAGATGAAACGCGTCTTTGCCCCGCTGCGCTTGACTGCCTCGAGGAGGTTGAGGGAGGCGAGGACATTCACCCGCGCGTCGAACATCGGGTCGGCGACACTCTTCCGGACGTCTAGCTGTGCCGCGAGGTGGCAGATGACGTCGAACCGGCCCTGCTCGACGATCGCCGCGGCCTGCGGCGAGCCGACGTCCATCTCGTGGAAGGTCGCCCGTGCGGGAAGATTCTCCCGGTCGCCGTTGGAGAGATCGTCGATGATGACGACCTCGTAGCCGTTGTCGAGGAACAGGTCGGCGACGTGGGAGCCGATGAAGCCGGCGCCGCCGGTGACGAGGGCACGCTTGGACATGGCTGTTGAGCGAAGAAGT
>JAICUE010000095.1 GCA_025936015.1 Gemmatimonadaceae bacterium | reverse complement strand
TCCTCACGCGGCGGCGAGCCTTGCCCCGGGCGATTCACTCGTCGTCGAGTCGACGCTTGCCGGCGTCCGCGCGACGCAGCCGTGGTGGCTGACCGCCGGTCACAACGGCAATCGGTACGCGGCACCGCTCCAGACCGTCGCCGCCGACCTCCGGACGCCGGCGGCAACGGCGACGGTGCGCGGCATCATCGCCGGCGATTCGATCGATCTCACCGTGCCGGTCGTGCGGCGGCGAACCGACCCGATCGAGGGAGACGTCAGCCGACCGCTCGCGGTGGTGCCCGCGGTCAGCGTCGCCTTCGAGCGTCCAATCGAATACCTGCGAAGCGGCGAGCTGGTCGACCGGAATATTCACGTCGTCGTTCGCACTCCGGAGCGGAGCGACGCGACCATCGCGGTCAGGCTCGAGTTGCCGCCGGGACTCACCAGCCAGCCCGTCTCGCAGAACGTCTTGCCCGCCGGCGGTGGACGGCCGCGCATCGCGAGCTTTCACGTCACCGGAACCGCCGCGAGCGGGGAGTTGCGGGTGCGCGCGGTCGCGACGGCGAACGGGCAGCGGTTCACTCGCGGCTACGTGCCGGTCGCGTACCCGCACACGCAGCCGCGGCTCGTCTTCAGTGACGCGCAGCTCGCGCTCGAAGCGGTGTCGGTGAAGCTCCCGCGAAACACGATGATCGGCTACTTCAAGGGTGCAACCGATGACGAGCCGGCCGCACTCTCGCAGCTCGGCTTCGACGTGAGGCTTCTCGACCCGGACACGCTGGCGGATGCATCGCTCGGGGCGTTCGGCGCGATCGTCATCGGACCGCGCGCCTATGCGCGTCAGCCAGGGCTCGTGACGAACAACCGCTACCTGCTCGACTACGTGCACCGGGGAGGAACACTCGTCGTGCAGTTCGGCCGCGAGGAGCTGCGCGCGCCGGGACTCTTCCCGTTTCCGGTCACGGTCAGCCTCGGCAACCAGGACCGTGTGACCGACGAGACCTCCCCGGTCGCGATTCTCGACTCGGCATCGCGGATCCTGAGCTATCCCAACCAGATCACCGCCGCTGACTTCGGCGGCTGGACGCAGGAGCGCGCGACGTACATCCCGCGCGAGTTCGACCAGCGTTATCAGACGGTGCTCGCACTCCACGACCCGGGTGGCGAGCCGATGCCCGGCGCACTGCTCGTCGCCGCGTACGGGCGCGGGACGTACATCTTCTGCACCCTCGCGCTCTTCCGGCAGCTCCCCGACGCCGTCCCCGGCGCGGCGCGGCTGATGGCGAACCTGCTCGCCGCCAGCGAGCCGAGGCCGCTGGTGCCGGCGACGCGTTAGGCCTCACGCCGTGAGGCCTCACGGTCATGGGGCGGTGATGCGAAGCGGGCGGTCCTTCGTGAGAAGGACCGCCCGTTCCGGTTCATGAACGCGGCTCGCTACGGCCGCGGGCCGTAATCCGGCGGGAGCTGCTTGTAGCGCTGCATCAGCAGGTCCTGCCGCGAGACGTCGTGGTACTCCTTCCCGCGCACGAACACGTGCTCGGCGCGGGTGGCGAACTCGAATGGGTCGCCGTTCCAGACCACGATGTTCGCGTCGCGGCCAGCCTGGAGCGATCCGAGTCGATCGCTCACTCCGAACAGCTCGGCCGGGGCAAGGGTGATTGCCCGAAGCGCATCGTCCCACTTCATGCCGTACGCGACAGCGTTGCCCGCCTCGTAACGGATGTTGCGGACGTTGAACTGGTCCTCGTCGCCACCGCCCGCGTTGCCGATCAGGGCGACGTCGACCCCCTTCGCGCGCAGCAGGGCCGCGTTCTCCTGCCGGCTCCCGAGCATGTTGAAGTCGCGCGGAATGTTGTTCATCGCGCCGGTGAGGACGCCGACGTGCGCCGCCGCGAGCTCGTCGGCGACCATCCACGCTTCCGCACCACCGCCGATGATGATCCTGATTCCGAACTCCTTCGCCAGCCCGAGCGCGGCCTGGATGTCGCTCGCTTTCTCGACCTCGACGAGCAGCGGCAAGCGACCCGCGAGCACCGGCTGCAGCGCCTCGAGATCGAGGCGGCTGGCGGCGAACGGCCGCGTCTGCGCCCGCTCGAAATCTGCCCGCCGCCGTGCGTAGGTCCGCGCATCATCGAGGATCTCGCGCATCCGCATCAACATCTCGCCGCGCGAGTCCGCGCCGACGCGCCGGGCGTTGTCCATGTTCGCGACCATCGCCACCGACGGCTTGACGATCATGTCGGTCGCGCTGCCGTCGACGATCTCGACCACGGCGCTCTGTCCCGCCAGGAGCCCGCGATCGGGATGGATCACGACCGTGGTGATTCCATCCTCGCGCGTGGGACTGAGCAGCACCGACGCCGGATTGAGCCCGTCCGCGACCCGGAAGGCCGCGGCGACGTTGTCGTGACCGACGGCGCTCGCGTCGTTGGTCCCCCCGATCGCGCCGATCTCCGACACGCCGAGCACCGTGGCCGCGTCGACGAGGCCGGGGGTCACCCACTTGCCCGTCGCATCGATGCGCTGGGCCCCAGCCGGAATCGCAACGTTAGGCCCGACGGCCGTGATCTTCCCGTCGCGGATGATCACGGTGCCGTTGTCGATCGTCCCACCGCTGACGGTGTAGACCTTTCCGCCGGTGATGGCGATCGTCTGCGCGCCGACACCCGACGAGAGCAGCAGCGCTCCGGCGAGGGTTGCGCTGATCATGTGGATCCGCATCACTTGTCTCCTCCAACGTTCGACGCAGCCGGGACGAACCCGAGCTCGAAGTCCGTCCGCCAGTGTTCGGCCGGATCGGAGCGGTCGAAGACCATCGCGCCGTCGATCCAGATCTTTTCGGTCCGCGAGTAGACGCTGAACGGATCTCCCGACCAGAGGACGACGTCGGCGTTCTTGCCCGTCTCGATCGAACCGATCTTGGAATCGAGATCGAGCGCCCACGCCGGGTTGATCGTCAGCCACTTGATCGCTTCGTCCTCGCTCACCGGGACGCCGATCGCGTTGCCGGCCGCCATCGCCTTCGCTGCTTCCTGATTGAGCCGCTGGATTCCCGACTCGTCGTCCGAGTGCATGATCGTGCGCGCCCCGGCCTTGTCGGTGAGCGCCATGTTTCCGCGGACGGCGTCCGCGGCTTCGAGCTTGAACGCGCCCCAGTCCGCCCACTCGGCGGCGCCGATCCCCTCGCGCGCGAGAACGTCAGCGATCTTGTACGCCTCGACCGCGTGATGGAACGCGCGGATCTTGTAGCCGAACTCGTGCGCGATGTCGATCATCTGCATCATCTCGTCCGCCCGATAGCAGTGGTTATGAACGAGGATGTTGCCGCGCAGCACTTCGGCGAGCGTCTCGAGACCGAGGTCGCGTTGCGGCGGATCGCCGACGTGAGTGGCGTTCCACTTGTCCCAACGCCGGCGATACGCCTCCGCCTGGATCCACGCCGCGCGATAGCCCGCGACGTTGCCCATGCGCGTCGACGGACCGCGCTGCTGATAGACGCGCTTCGGATTCTCGCCGCAGGCCATCTTCAACCCGTATTTCGCGCCGGGAAATTTCATCCCCTGAACGCTGCGCGACGGCACCAGCTTGAGCACGACACTGCGGCCGCCGATGAGGTTCGCCGAGCCGGGCAGAACCTGGATGGTCGTGACACCGCCCATCAATACGCGTGGCAGCTGCGGGTCCTGCGGCCATACGGAATGCTCGACCCACACATTCGCCGTGACCGGATTCGTCGCTTCATTGACGTCGTCGGTGTTCGCGCCGCGATCGGTGGGCGACGCACCGGCGCCGACGTGCGAATGGATATCGATGATTCCCGGTGTCACGTACTTGCCGGCCCCGTCGATCACGACCGCATCGGATGGCGCATCGACCGACGCGCCGACCGCCGCGATCTTTCCGTCGCGCAGCAGCACCGAGCCGCCGTGAATCGCGGGTCCGGCCGCCGTGAGGATGGTGACGTTGCGAATGACCGTCGGCTTCGACGGGAGCGGCTGGTAGGTGCTCGGGAACGGATCTGCGTTCGGTGTCGACGTGCCGCCCATCGGGGCGTTCGCGGTCGACTTCGCGGTGCTGTCACTGGCCACGCGCTGAGGCGCTGGAGACTGGGTGGCGCTCGCCGCGGTGCAGGCGGCTGTGACGAGCACGGCGGCGAGTGCGGCTGTGCGCATCGCGGCGGTGGTCCTCCGGAGTAGGTGAGAAGCGGGCGGCTCGCCCGCTGTGTGCCGCGAAGCTATAGCGTGAGGCAGGCGGCGACCAGCCCACGCTCGCGCCGCAGGCGGGATTGCGAAGAACACGGCGCGTCGCGAGGCTTCGTAAGCAATGCCCTCGAACGACTCGTCCGCGACACGTGGATCAACGAATGGCGGGACCCCGCAGCGCGTCGGCGATCAGCGGCACGTCGTCGGTGCAAAGTGCATCCACGCCAGCCGCCGCGAGCGTGCTCGCGAGCGACGTATCGTTCACGGTCCACGCGATCACTCGCTTCCCGGCGCGATGCGCGGCCTCGATCAGCGCTGCGTCGATGAGCGCAGCAGCGGGCCAGAGATCGCGCGCGTCGTGGCGCTCCATCGACCGCAGCATCGACTCCGTGTCGCCGCGCTCGAAGAGCAGCCCACGCGGAATTTCCGGTGCGAGCGCGCGCACGCGGTTCACGGCTTCGTGATCGAACGAGTGGATGGCGCACTGCGCCGAGCTGCCGCGCACCGCGTCGACGACCGCGCGCTCGATCCCCGCGCCCTTGATCTCGACGTACACGGTCGCGCGGTCACCGACCAATGCGAGCACGTCGCGGAGGGTCGGAATCGCCTCTCCGACAATGCGCAGCGTCGAGAGCTCGACGTAGCGGAGCTCCGCGATCGGCCCGCGTTCGCGCCGCCCGTCGGGGTAGACACCGTGCGGCACCGGATCGTGATGCACGACGACGACACCGTCGGCGGTACAATGCACGTCGAGCTCGATCGCGTCGGCGCGCTGATCGAGGGCGATGGCAAAGGCGGCCAGCGTGTTTTCGGGCCGCTCGCGCGCCGCGCCGCGGTGCGCCACGAGTTCGGGGCGCGGGCGCGCATGCTGCGTGGACGTCGGCTGGAAAGCGGGTCGATTCGGGCTCATCTGCCTGACGAAGGTATCCCGGCCCGGGCGACGCGTCAAAGACGCGATTCCCTTAACGTTGGGCCGATGGCTGCGTCTTACCTCGTGACTCGATGACCACTCCGAACGACGATCTCGCATCGGACGCGACGCTGCTGACGCGGTGGCGCTCCGGCGACGAGCGCGCAGCGACGGAGATCGTCGAGCGTCATGCGCCGGCGCTCGCCCGATTCGCCGCGAGCCTCGGCGTCCGCAACGACATCGAAGAGTTGGTGCAGGACACCTTCGTTCGGGCTTTCGGTTCGCTCGAGGGATTTCGCGGAGAAAGCACCCTTCGCACCTGGCTGTTCACGATCATGCGGCGCCTCGTGCTCGATCAGCGCCGAGCCCGCGCGAGACGGCCCATATCGGTGCCGGTCGAGGAAGATGATGCGACGACCGAGTTCGACGCGCTCGACGGGATGGTCGCGACGGAGATGGAGCAGAAGGTCCGCGACGCGGTCGCGGAGCTGACGCCGACTCAGCGCGAGGTGTTCACGTTGCGGGTGATGGAAGGTTTGTCGTACAAGGAGATCGCGGACGTCGCCGGAACGACCGAAGGCGCCGCACGAGTTCATTATCACAACGCGATGCGCGCGGTGAAGGAGTTTCTCGATGGCTGATTGTTCGAACGTTGAGATTCGCGAGCTGCTGCCGGAGCGGGCGGGGAACGCCCTCTCGGCCGCGGATGTCGCCCGCGTCGACGCGCACCTCGCGGGGTGCGGGCTCTGCACAGCGGAGCTCGCGCTCATCGCCGCGGCGCGGCGGACGCTTCGCACCGCACCGGCGATCGACGTCGCGCGGATATCGGCGGCTGTCGTCGCCGCGACGGCCGTGCCGTCGCGGCCGCAGCTGGTCACTTCCGGCGGCCGGGCCTCGATCGCGCGACCAGCTCCCCGGCTGCGCTGGGTCGGCTGGAAGGCAGCCGCGGCCATCGCGATCGCCGCGGCCGGCATCGGCTCGTTCGCCGTCTATCAGAGCACCGACGACTCGACGCGTGCGCCTAACGGTGCGGTCGTCGCGATCGCGTCGCCGGAACAGACCGGCGCCGCCGGATCGCGCACGGCCGTGACCGCGACCGCCACGTCAGCAGCGACGCCCTCCGAGGTCGCGGCCGCCGGGCAGCCGCGCCCCGCCGCACCGCCCGAGCTCGGAGTCGCCGGCGGGTTGAACGATCTCTCGTCGAGCGATCTCGAAACGCTCCTCGGCGACCTTGGCGGCAGGGTGGACATCGCAGCCGACGCGTCGTTCGAGGATCCGGAGTCGGTGCTCCCTGAGGTCGGTGACATCAATGGAGGAGAATCGATCTGATGCGCGTAAGCCTCCTGGCAGTGATTCTCGCGTCGAGCGTCGCAACCGCTTCGCCGGCGATCGCGCAGACGAAGCAGCGTGCGCCGTCGGATACGACGACGTCGGCACTCGAGGCGCGCGTCAGGCAGCGCCTGGCCGCGGTCGCCAAGCAGCGTCTCGCGCTGACTGACGACCAGATGCGGCAGCTGACCGCAGTGAACGCGACGTACGAGCCGCGTCGCCGCGACCTGGTCGCGCAGGAGCGCAGCGCTCGCGTCGTCATTCGAGAGGAGTTGCAGCGCGGGAAGATCGCCGATGAGAAGCGTGTCGAGGGCGCGCTTGCGGATCTCTTCAAGGCTCAGCGCGCGCGAATCGACCTCGCCGAGCAGGAGCAGCGTGACCTGGCGAAATTCCTCCAGCCATCACAGCGTGCCGGATACCTCGCGCTGCAGGAACAGGTGCGCCGGCGGGTCGAACAGATGCGCCGCCGGCGTCAATAGCTCGACGGGTACGTCTCGGGAATTTCCTCGTCGTCCGTGACCATGACCCGATCGAGCGGCTGCACAGCGCTCGTCTCGTCGAGGTGCACGATCGCATCGAACTGGTCGGCAACGCGGGCGCGGAAGTAATGGCTCGCTCGCTCCGTTTCGGGGCGATAGATGACCCCGATCGCGCGTTCGATCAGCGGCTCGCGCAGCAGGCGCCGGACTTCTTTCGCGCTGAGATCCAGGTAGAAGCGCGGGATGCCGGCGTCGTGGAATAACCGTTCGACACTCCCCGCCAGCGACGGGACGACATCCCTCGTGTCGCTCGGCTCGTCCCAATCGTGCGCAGCGGTGACCTCCCCGGTGTGGGTCGTGAAGCCGACCGCGAGCACCTGTTCGGGATAACGTTCGCGCAGGAGCTGTCCGACGTTGATCTCCCCGCGGGCGCCCATCTCGGTGGCGCGAGCGTCGCCGAGATGCGAGTTGTGCGCCCAGATGACGAGCTTCGATTCATGTCCATCGCGGCCGAGATGCGCGAGGAGCGCGTCGACGGTCTCCGCCATGTGCGTGTCGCGCAGGTTCCAACTCGAGACGCGGCCGCGGAACATCGCCCGATAATAGCGTTCGGAGTTCTGGACGAGCCTCGCGTTCTGCTCGGCCATGAAGTGCTCATCCGCCGCGTCGGCGCGAAAGCCGTTGACGTACCGGCGGACGTTGCGCTGCAGGTCGACGAGCTGCTGCACGGCGGCCTCTTCGCAGCTATCGGCCCCACGCGACGTCGCATAGCCGTACGCCTGGGGATCGGTGCCGAAATGCTCGAAGCACGAGTAGCGCTCGCGCGCGCGCTGCGCCGCCTGCGGGTCGACCGTCTCGAGGTAGCGGAGCACCTGGCTGATCGACCGATGCATGCTGTACAGGTCGATGCCGTAAAATCCCGCATGCTCGAAATCGGGATAGGCCGCGTTGCGGGCGCGGAGCGACTCGACCAGCTCGACCACGTCCTCGTTCCGCCACATCCACTGCGGAAAGCGCTGGAACCCATTCAGCGCCGCGTCCGCGCTCGGGTCAGCGCTGTCGCCGCGCACGTAACGATTGACGCGCCATGCATCGGGCCAGTCCGCTTCGACGGCGACGGCGTCGAACCCGAGCTCGCCGATCAGGCGGCTGCTGATACGCGCGCGCTCGGCATAGAACTCGTGCGTACCATGGGACGCTTCGCCGAGCAGCACGAGCCGCTTGCCTCGCGCGCGCTCGATCAGCGCGTCGTAGTCCGTGTCGCCGCCGTCGATGGACACTGCGCGGCGGCGAATGATCTCGGCGAGTTCGTCGTGTTCGGCCATGCGAGGCGTGTGAGCAGATGGCGCGCCAGCGCGCAGGAGAATGACCGATTCCCGCGTTGAGCCGGTCGAGCCCCAGCGCTAGATTGGGAGACGAAACACGACTGCCCGGGTGGCGGAATCGGTAGACGCAGGGGACTCAAAATCCCCCATCACGCGAGTGATATACGAGTTCGAGTCTCGTCCCGGGTATTCAATCGATGCAGGCC
>JAICUE010000216.1 GCA_025936015.1 Gemmatimonadaceae bacterium | reverse complement strand
TGAGCTCGAACTGCTGCGGGCTGTAAGCGATGAGCTGTAAGCGATAAGCTGTAAGCAGCAAGCAACGGCGTCACCGCGATTCGGTGGCGCCGTTCGCTTGCTGCTTATCGCTTACAGCTTACCGCCAACGGCGTTAGGCGCGGACGCTCAGAACGTCACCGCCACCGGCCCCATCTCGAACATCCGCCACGGGTCGAACTGCAGTCCGGGCGGTTCGGTGCCCTCGAGGAAGTATTCAATGTAGCGGCGTTCGGGTGGGGTGCTGGCGTCGGCGACCAGACCCGTCACGCGATCGAGCTCGCCGGAGACGAGGCCGGCGGGCGGCTCCCATGTGCCTGACGTTCGGCCCGCGTACCAGCGCTGCATCATCGCGCCGAAGATCGGGGCGGCGAGCGACCCGCCGTACGCACCGGGGGTGATCGTCTTCGGGCGATCGAAGCCGAGCCAGACGCCGGCGACGAGTTCCGGAGTCATCCCGACGAACCAGACGTCGGTGTTGTCGTTGGTCGTCCCCGTCTTGCCAGCGACGGGGATCGTCGTCGGGATGTACTTCCTGACGGCGGTTGCGGTGCCGCGGTCGACGACGTCGCGCATCATGTCGCGCACGATGAAGGCGACGCGCGGATCGAGCGCGAGCGACGGCGCGGCGGGCTTCGGGGCCCAGACGGTCTTCCCCGCGCGATCCTCGACGCGGATGACGAATGACGGGTCGACCGCGGTGCCGAGGTTGGCGAGTGCGGCGTAGGCGGTGACGAGCTCGATCGGCCGCAGCGCCGACGCGCCGATCGCGCTCGAAGGCACCGGCGCGATCGGGGACTTGATCCCCATGGCGTGGGCGAGCGCGGCGACCGAATCCATGCCGAGCTGCATCCCGAGCTGGACGGCGACCGGGTTGCGCGACTGGACCAGCGCTTCGCGAAGGGTGAGGGGCCCGAGGAACTTGTTGTCGCTGTTGCCGGGTTCGTAGGTCTCGCCGTTAGGCAGGAGGATCTTGAGCGCGGTGTCCTCGACGATCGTGTTCGGGCGCATGCTGTCGGCGATCGCCAGCGCGTAGACGATCGGCTTGAACGACGAGCCGGGCTGCCTGACGCCCATCACCGCCCGGTCGAATGGTGACTCCTGGTAGTTGCGTCCGCCGACGAGGGCGCGGACCTCGCCATCGAGCGGATCGAGCGCGATCACGGCGCCCTGCAGGTAGTCGGTGCTTCCCTTCGGGCGATTGGTGTAGGTCGGGTGCTTGTAGCCGGGCCGCATCTCGACTGCCGCGGTCCCCTCGACGAGCGCGACGGTTGCCGCGCTCTGGAGCGCGGGGTCGAGCGTCGTGTGGATGCGGTAGCCGCCATTGGCGACCGGGACACCGGCACGCTCGGCCTGCTGCCTGACGACGTCGACGAAGTACGGCGCGGTCGCCGACATCCCGCCGTTAGGCGCGGTCCGCACCGGCTCGCGTGACGCGGCATCGGCCTGCGCCCTGGTGATGTAGCCCTGGTCGGCCATCAGCGCGAGGACGGTGTTGCGCCGCTGGAGGTTGCGATCGGGATGCTGTGCCGGGTCGTACCCGACCGGCGATTTCGGCAGCGCGGCCAGCGACGCCGCCTCGGCGAGCGTCAGCTTGGCCGCCGGCTTCCCGAAGTAGTGGCGCGCGGCCGCCTCGATCCCGTACCAGCCGTGACCGAAGTTGATCTGGTTGAGGTACGCCTCGAGGATCTGCTCCTTGGTGTAGTGGCGCTCCATCTCGCGCGCCGCTTCCTGCTCGCGCAGCTTGCGAGCGACCGACTTGTCGCGGCGGTCGACGAGGTCGGGGTGCATGTTCCCGACGAGCTGCTGGGTGATCGTGCTCGCGCCGCGGGCGTCGCCTAACGCTGCGTCCTTGAGCGCGCCGAGCACGCCGACGACGTCGACACCGTTGTGCTGGTAGAAGCGGTGGTCCTCGGTGGCGACGAAGGCCTGGCCGACGTACTTCGGCAGCGTCTTGATCGAGATGCTGGTCCGCCACTCGCGCCCGATCTCGCCGATGAGCGACCCGTCGCGCGCGTAGACGAGCGACGATTGGGCTGGCTGGATCAGCGTCCACGCCTCGCCGGTGGACTGCGCGGGCTGTTGCGCGCCGGCACGAGCCGAGGCGACGAGCAGCGCGACGGCAATGACGGCGCGCCGCGCGGGGCGGTAATGTCGCGAAGAACGATGCACGATCGAGCGGGTACGATGGACACGGGCGATGGCGGATACCGCGATGATACCCGGGCCCGCACCGAAAGGTAGCGTTCGGGAGACGAGCGATGCGGGGATCGCGTAAGCGGCGAGGTGCGCCGCCTACCCGCGCGGCGCACGTGTCCTAGATTGCAGTAGTGCAGGACTGGTGTCGACCATCCACGAGCCCATGCCCCGCCCCGTTCACATCGCCGTCGCGCAGGTAAAGCCCCGCAAGGGTGAGTACCGACACAATCTCGAGCGGCTCGGGGCGCTGTTCGCGCGCGCCGCCGCCGAGTCGCCGCGACCACAGCTCATTCATCTCCCCGAGGCCGCGCTCACCGGCTACTTCCTCGAGGGGGGAGTCCGCGAACATGCGGTCACCGCCGGGACGCTGGCTCGCGACCTCGCGCGTGTTCACGACGCGAACGCGAGCGGCACGGTCTTCGACGTCGCGATCGGCTTCTACGAAGTGTGGGAGCACAAGATCTACAACAGCGCGCTGTACGTCACGCTCGGGCGCGGCGAGCCGGTGATCCATCACGTGCATCGCAAGGTCTTTCTCCCGACGTACGGGTTGTTCGACGAGGAGCGGTTCGTCGAGCGCGGCAATTCGGTGCGCGCCTTCGACACGCCGGTCGGTCGCGTCGCGATGCTCGTCTGCGAGGATGCGTGGCATTCGCTGAGCGGCACGCTCGCCGCGCTCGACGGCGCGGAGATCGTGCTCGTCCTCGCGGCCGCGCCGGCGCGCGGCCCGCACAGCGCCGGCGACGTGCCGGGACCGGCCAGCCTCGCGCGGTGGGAGCGGCTGGTGCGGGAGATGGCCGACGAGCATGGGGTGTTCGTCTCGCTCTCGCACCTGACGGGGAGCGAGGGCGGGAAGCTGTTCGCCGGGGGATCGTCAGTGATCGGCCCGAAGGGGGATGTGCGCGTGCGCGCCCCGCTCTGGGAGGAAGCGCTCGCGACCGCGACGATCGACCTGGCCGACCTGACGCGCGCGCGGGCGGACCTGCCGCTGATCGCCGATCTCGAGACGATGATGCCGCATCTCGTGGTGAATCTCGAGCGAGTGATGAAGCGCGAGGAGGTCTGGACCTCGTACGACGAGGCGATGGGGAATGAAGCGGCAGCGAGCGTGGTCTCGGCGCGGGGGGCCCCCCCCCAGAACAACGATCGCTCGGCGACTCCCGCCGCCCATCACCAGACCGCGCCGACGCCAATCAATCAGTCGCCGATCATAGTAATCCGGGCGACCGACTCCGGCGGCCCTCCCTCGCTCGACATCGATCCCGAGCTCGTCACTGAATGGCTGGTCCGCTTCATCCGTGAGGAGACCGCGGCGCGCCGGTTCACGAAGGCGATCGTCGGCGTCTCCGGCGGTGTCGATTCAGCAGTCACCGCCTTCCTCGCCGCGAAGGCGCTCGGGGCGGCGAACGTCGAGGGGGTGCGGATGCCGTACCGGACCTCGAGCCCGGCCAGCCTCGAGCACGCCCAGCTCGTGATCGACGCGTTAGGCATCCCGGCCCGCACCCTCGACATCAGCGCCGCCGTCGATGGCTACCTGTCGGTCGAGCCGGACGCCGACGCGACGCGCCGCGGCAACGTGATGGCGCGCGTCCGGATGATCGCCCTCTTCGACCTGTCGGCAAAGATGGCCGCGCTGCCGTTAGGCACCGGGAACAAGACCGAGCGGCTGTTCGGCTACTTCACCTGGCACGCCGACGATTCCCCCCCGGTCAACCCGTTAGGCGACCTGTTCAAGAGCCAGGTCTGGGCGCTCGCGCGCCACCTCGGCGTTCCGGCGCCGATCGTCGACAAGGCGCCCTCGGCCGACCTCGTCGCCGGACAGACCGATGAGGGCGACTTCGGCATCAGCTACGAGAAGGCCGACCAGATCCTCAATCACATCCTGTCGGGCTACACCCCGGCCGAAGTCGTCGCCCGCGGCTTTGACGCGGCGGACGTCGAAGTCGTCCGTAAGCGGGTGGATGGGACCCACTGGAAGCGGAAGCTTCCGACGGTCGCGATGCTCAGCCACAGCGCCATCGGCGAGAGCTACCTCCGGCCAGTGGATTACTGATCCGCGACGAAGTTCATCCTGCTCGACGACTCCGAACCCCCGAAGCTCCGATGCGCAACTCCATCTACGCTGGCCGCGTGGCCGCGATCGTCCTTGGTTTCCTCGTCGCGGGCGCGCCGCTCGCCGCACAGACTGCGTCGGCGGCCGACGCGGACACGAAAGCGATCGAGAACTTTCACCTGACGATGCCGGTGCTCAACCGGATGGCGCAGGTGCAGGAGAACATGTACGCGACCGTGAAGGCGCATCCGGAGCTCGCGAAGAAATACGCCGATCAGAGCGACGATGACCAGGGCGACGCGAAGACGATCGACGACATGGCGAAGAAGCTCGATCGCATCCCGGAACTGAAGGCGGCGGTGATCAAGGCCGGCTTCACCCCACGCGATTACATGATCGCGTCGATGGGCACCTTCCAGGCGGCGATGACCTCGGCGGTGCTCGACATGCCCGGCGCCGACAAGAGCAAGATCCCGGCGAACGCGAAGGCCAACGCGGCGTTCCTCAAGGCGCACGCCGCCGAGATGCAGAAGCTCCAGGCGCGTTCGGTCGAGCTGCAGAAGCTGCTCCAGCAGCAATCCGGGGACACCGGCGACACGACCGAATCGAAGCCGGATTCGAGCGGCTCGCAACGCTGATCGCGATCGTCGCGCGGTCCCGTCGGGCGGCGCGACGTCTGACAGCAGCAGGACGAGAAGTCAGCACGAAACGGGTGGGCGCGCGCGCCCGCCCGTTGTAGTATCAGCCCATGCGCACCGACTACGATCGAATCGAGCAGGCCATTCAGTACCTCGACGAGCGCTCGCGCGAGCAGCCATCACTCGCTGACGTCGCCGCCTTCGTCGGATTGAGCGAGTCGCATTTTCAGCGACTGTTCACGCGCTGGGCCGGGATCAGCCCGAAGCGCTTCCTCCAGTTCCAGACCGTTGCACACGCGCGCGCACTCCTCGCCGAATCGCGCTCGCTGCTCGACGCGACCTATGAAGCGGGACTGTCGAGCGCCGGGCGCCTGCACGATCTGTTCGTCACGATCGACGCCGTGACGCCGGGCGAGTTCAAGCGCGGCGGCGACGGACTCACGATCCAGTGGGGAGTGCACGATACGCCATTCGG
>JAICUE010000316.1 GCA_025936015.1 Gemmatimonadaceae bacterium | reverse complement strand
CTTTAAACAGACCACCGCTCACGATACTCTTAGTAGTGACCGGAGTTTTGTCTTGTGCTCTTCTGTTCTTGACTTCCGCCGTCGACATGCACCGGCACCGCGGGATTTTCTACAGGAGGCACGGAGGGCGCGGAGGGTTTCTAGAAAGGCGTCGCTGCGACGGCTTTATCCCAGGCGCGGCGGGTTTCTGAAAAAGGCAGCTCCTGAACCGCCTTTGACAGAACCCTCCGTGTGCTCCGTGCCTCCTGTCGATGACTTCCGCCGTCGACACGCTTTTCCAGGAACCGCGCGCCCCGAGTCCGCCGTCCTCGCGCCCGTTAGGCAGCCCGGGCCCGGGCCTGGGCGCGACGTTTCAGCTCCTGAGTGATCGCGAATGCGGTATGGGCGACCACGAGCAGCCGTGACGCCTGTTCGCCGTCAGCGCCGATATGGAGCTTGATCGCGCCGATCGTGGTGCCGTCGGACAGCTGGACGGGGGCGCCCATTCCGGGGAGACGCATCGCCCGGGCGACGTCGAGCTGCTTCGCCTGCGAGCAGAGGATGATCCCGTCGCTGTCCACCAACGATACGACGTGCGGGACCGAGTGGTGTGCCGCCGACAGCCACTCGAGATGCGGCCGCGCCAGCTCGATCAGCTCGGCGTTCTCGGCGCGACGACGCTCGAGCTCCGCGGTCGAGACCTGTCTCGGTGCGATCGACTGCACCACCCCTGCAGCAAGTGTATCTGCCATTCGTGACGTCTCCTGGCGTGATCGCGCCAGCGTCAGACAGCCGGCAGCGAATGATCTCGCGAAAAAACAGAACTGAAAACACAGAATCCCGTGACGTCCCATCGCGACGAAACTCTCGTCGAGCGCTGGGCGGCCACGGGACCGCGGACCTGTGCTCGGCTTCGGCATCCGGACGATCTCGCGCGGACTGTGCGAGACTCCTGGCTTTGCGGCCCCGCCTCACGACGGGTGTGCTCTTATCGGCCTTCTGTTGTGGTGCTTCTGCTGTGCTCCGTCCTTCGCTGAAAAGACGCCCAAGCGAGCGGGAGCGTAAAAAGGACGCGTTAAAGTTCGATCTGGGCCCCCAACTCGACGACACGGTCCGGCGGCAGCCGAAAAAAGACCGTCGCTCGCCGCGCGTTGCGCGACAAGACCGTGAACAGCCGTTCGCGCCAGATCGCCATCCCCGGGCGGTTCGTCGCGAGCAGCGTCTCGCGGCCGAGGAAGAAGGTCGTGTCGCTCAGGTTGACGTGGAACTGCTCGGCGCGCAGCCGCTCGATCAGCTCGGGCACCGCCGGATCTTCGGCGAATCCATGATGGGCGATCACCCGGAAGATCGTCGGCGCGAGCGTCTCGACCTGGACGCGCTCCGAGTCCGGCACGTGCGACGTCGACTCGGTGAGCACCGCGAGCAGGATGATCCGCTCGTGGAGAATCTTGTTGTGCTCGAGATTCTGGATCAGCGCGTGCGGCACCCCGTGCGGATCGCGCACCATGTAGACCGCGGTTCCCTTCACCCGCGTCGGCGGGTTTGCCGTGATCCTCGCGACGAATCGATCGAAGGGAACGGTCCGCTCGGCGATGCGCTCGGCGAGGATCGCGCGGCCGTGATTCCATGTCGTCATGACGGTGAACACCGCGCCGGCGACGACAAGTGGAAACCATCCGCCGCTCGGAATCTTGAGCAGGCTCGCGCCCCAGAAGGACAGGTCGACCGAGAGGAACGCGGCGGCGAGGGCGATGACCGAGACCAAGCTCCAGTTCCAGCGTGTCCGCGCGACGACGGCGAAGAGGATGCTGGTGAACACCATGTCGGTGGTCACGGCGACCCCGTACGCGGCGGCGAGGTTGCTCGACGAGCCAAAGCCGATGACGAGGCCGATGCAGGCGATCATCAGCAGCCAGTTCAGCCCGGGAATGTAGATCTGCCCGATGTGAGTGATCGACGTGTGCTGGATGTCGAGTCGCGGGAGGTAGCCGAGCTGCACTGCCTGACGCGTGAGCGAGAATGCGCCGGAGATGACGGCCTGCGACGCGATCACCGTCGCGCAGGTCGTGAGGACCACCATCGGGATGAGCGCCCAGTGCGGCGTCAGGCGAAAGAACGGGTGCGCGGCGGCGCGCTGGTCGACGAGCACGAGCGCACCCTGCCCGAAGTAGTTCAGCAGCAGCGCGGGCAGCACGAAGAAGAACCAGGTGAGCCGGATCGGACGCACGCCGAAATGTCCCATGTCGGCGTAGAGCGCCTCGCCCCCCGTCACCGCGAGGAACACCGAACCGAGAACGAGGAATCCATGCGCACCGTTATGATGGAAGAAGCGCACGCCATGATATGGATTGATCGCGCCGAGCACCGCCGGGTGCTTGAAGATCTGGACGACGCCGAGCACCGCGAGGACGGCGAACCAGAGGAGCATCACCGGACCGAACACCGACCCGATGCGCGCGGTCCCGCGATGCTGCACCCAGAAGAGCGCGATCAGGATCGCGATCGTGATCGGGATGACGTACGGCGTGAACACCGGCGTCGCGACCTCGAGTCCCTCGACCGCGCTGAGCACCGAGATCGCCGGGGTGATCATCCCGTCACCGTAGAGGAGCGACGCGCCGAACAAACCGAGCAGCACGAGGAGCAGCCGCCGCCGGCGCGCGATCGGTGTGGTCGGGGTGACGAGCGCGGTCAGCGCGATCATCCCCCCCTCGCCGCAGTTGTCCGCGCGCATGACGAACACGAGGTACTTGATCGAGATGACGAGGATCAGCGCCCAGAGGATCAGCGAGAGGAGCCCGAGGACGTTGTCGTGGGTCGGGACGACGCCGTGCTCGCCGTGCAGTGCTTCGCGCATCGCGTAGATCGGGCTCGTCCCGATGTCGCCGTAGACGACGCCTAACGCGGCGATCGAGAGCGCGGCGAGTTTGGGGTGCCGGTGCTCGCCGGGGGGAGCGCTCGCGGGCGCGCTCGCCGGCGCGGGCGCGGGGGATCCGGCAGTGGTGTCCTCCTTCGCGTCAGCCATGATTCCGTCTGCGGGTCATTCGATCAGCGGCTCCGGCTCGATTGCGCGAGCGCGAGGCGTCCGGTTCACCACATAGATACCAGCGAGCACCAGTGCGCCGCCAAGCACCTGCAGCGCGGACAACGTTTCACCGAGCAGCGGCACCGCCAGCACCGCGGTGATCGGCGCCTGGCCGAGCAGCGCGATCGACGTCACCGACACCGGCAGCCGGCCGAGCGAGTACGCCACCGAGAGATGCCCGACCACCTGGGTGACGAGCGCCAGCCCGATCATGGCGCCCCAGCTCCGGATCGGGTAGCCGTGCAGCGGCGTCCCGATCGCGAGGCAGATGATGAGCAAAGTCGCGGCCGCGGTGACGCCGGAGATCGCGCTGAAGCTGAGCGCATCGATGTCCTGGCGGCTCCGGCGCACGTAAAGCAGGTAGCCGGCGTAGCACATCGACCCGACGACGGCGAACGCGTCGCCGAGCCCGAGCCGCGGATGCCGGACGATGTCGAGCCCGACGATCGCGACCATCCCGGCGAAGCTGAGGGCGAAGCCGATCCAGAAGATCCGTGTCGGGCGATCGCGGTAGAGGAGCCACGCGCCTAACGCGACGAAGATCGGCGCGTTGGTGCCGAGCAGCGTCGCGTTCGCGGCGGAGCTGACCATCACCGCGGTATTGAACAGCGCGAGGTCGGTGGCGAAGAAGGCGCCGGCGATCATCGCCGCGATGATCGCGGGGCGGGACAGCGGACGGGCGGCGGCGCTCCCCGGCTTCGCGGCGCGCCGGGCGGCGAATGCCCACGGCACGAAGACCAGCTGCGCGATGGTCATCCGCCAGAACGCCGAGGTCCAGCCGGGGACCGCGGCCCAGCGGACGAAGATCGCCGACCACCCGATCGCGAACACGCCGAGGGCGAGGACGACGTAGGCGCGGGTGTGGCTGATGTGGGGCTGGCCGTGCGGACTGGGCGAGCGCGTCATCCGTGGTCAGCGCCTGACGGTGAACCCGATCGTGACCGAGCGCGGATACGCCGGCGTGACGAAACGCTCGATGCGATCGACGGAGCTCGTCGGCGGCGGCGCGCCGTAGTCACCCTTCGGGTTGTCGCCGTACACGCCGTAGAGAAGGTATTTGCGATCGAGAAGATTGTTCACCGAGAGGTCGAGCG
>JAICUE010000068.1 GCA_025936015.1 Gemmatimonadaceae bacterium | reverse complement strand
GACAACACGTAGCCGCGCCGGCGTTCGACCCAGCGGAAGAGCGCGAGCGCGGCGATCGCACTCACCGCCAGCACGGTCGTCTCGACGAACGACACCCCGAACTGGTTGTTCGTCCGCGACGCGAGTATCTGCGTCGAGAGGACCCGGATTCCACCACCGAAGATGAACGGCGCGCTGAACGAGCCTAACGCGCTCATGAAGACGAGCAGCATCGCCCCGGCGATCGCCGGGGTCAGCATCGGCAGCGTCACCCGCCGGAGGCGATGCATCGTCCCGGCGCCGAGGCCGGCCGCCGCCTCGTCGAGCGATGAGTCATATCGCTCGAGCCCCGCCGAGACGAGGAGGAAGACGTAGACGTACATCGTGCAGGCGTGCACGAAGATGATCGCCGGCACCCCGGTGAAGGTCCACGGCGCCGACGACAGCCCGAACAGGTGCTGCACCGCACGCGTGAGGACGCCGCTTTCCCCGTAGAGGAAATAGAAGGCGAGCACCCCGACGAGCGGCGGTAGCGCGGCTGGGAGCGTCGCGACGGCGGCCAGCGTCTGTCGGCCGCGGAACTCGGCGCGTGTGAGGAGAAACGCGAGCGGCAACCCGATCGCCGTCGCCGCGATCACGCTCGCGATCGCGACGACGATGGTGTTGCGAAGCGCATCGCGATCCGATGGGTTCGCGAAGAATGCGCGCCAGTGACCCAGTCCCCCGTCGAAGCTGCCGGCCAGCACGGACACGTTAGGCAGGACGACGGTCCAGAGGAGGATCGCCAGCACCGGCCCGGCGATCAGCCAGGTCGCGAGCACGGCGCGGCGACTCCCTGACCGGTGCACCGTCACGCTTCGACCAGTGCGACCGGTTCGCGCGCGATGCCCACCCCGACGCGATCGCCTTCGTTCATCCCGCGATCGGCCGACGCGACCTCGACGATCGACTCGTTCTCGAGCAGCACGTCGTAGGTCATCGTCGCGCCGGTGAAGCGGCGCCCGACGATCGTTCCCGGGAACGCGCCCTCGCTCGCCGCCGAGGTGAAGCAGAGCGACTCGGGGCGAAGCACCGCGAGCGCGTCGGTGAACGGCTTCGCGCTCACCGAGCGGTCGGCGGCGATCCCGATGCGCCGTTCGACTTCCCCGATCCTGATGATCGCATGCGTCCCGCAATCGACCGCGGGAACGAGTCGCGCGCGCCCGATGAACTCGGCCACCGCGCGCGAGACCGGGCGGTCGTAGAGATCTTCCGGAGTCCCGATCTGGAGGACGCGTCCCTTCCGCATCAGCGCCACGCGGTCGGCGATCGCGAACGCGTCTTCCTGGTCGTGCGTGACGAAGAGCGCCGTCATGTGCAGGCGGCGCAGGGTCTCACGGAGCTCGGCGCGCATCGTTCGCCGCAGCGTCGGGTCGAGGTTGGAAAGCGGCTCGTCGAGCAGGAGCGCGCGCGGCTCGATGACGAGGGCACGGGCGAGCGCGACACGCTGCTGCTCGCCACCCGAGAGGCTCTGCACCTGCCGCTTCCCGGCGCCGTCGAGGCCGACGCTGGCGAGCACCGACTGCGCGCGCTCGAGGCGCACGCCCCGGCCGATGCGGCGCGCCTCGAGCCCGAACGCGACGTTCTCCTCGACCGTCATGTGCGGGAAGAGCGCGTAGTGCTGGAACACCATCCCGAAGTCGCGGCGCTGCGGCGGGAGGTTCGTGATGTCCTTCCCGTCGAGCGTTATGGTGCCGGCGTCGGGAGTGTCGTGGCCGGCGACCATTCGCAGTGTCGTCGTCTTTCCCGAACCCGATGCGCCGATGAGCGCGAGGAGCTCACCGGCCTGCACCTCGAGCGAGACGTCGTCGACCGCGCGGGTCGCGCCGAAGACGCGCGTCAAACCGGAGAGCGCGAGGCTGCCCGCGCTCATTTCGAGCCGCCGTGATTGCGGATGTGCGAGTCCCAGTAGCCCATCCACTCGTCGAGATGCGCGGCGAGCACGCCGCGATCCATCGGCATCGGGTTGATCTTCCTGATCGCGGCGGCGATCTCGGGAGGGAGCGAATCAGGGGGAATGTCGTTGCGCGCCGGGATGCGCACGAACTTCCGCGCGGCCTCGATCATCGCGGGCTTCGACGTCACGAACTCGTAGTACTTCTGCGCTTCGGCGAGGTGCTTCGTCCCGCGCACGATCGCGATCCCGTCGACGAGCAGCGGCGTCCCGCTCTTCGGGAAGACATACTCCACCGGCATGCCGACTCGCTGCCGGAGCAGCACGATGTCGGGCATGTCGAACAGGGTGATCGCCGCTTCCTGCCGTCCCAGCTTCTGGTAGAGGATCGTCGGGTCGGCCGCGTACTCCTTGGTGTTCGCGTCCAGGCGTCGCAGCCATTGGAATCCCGCATCCGGCTTGCCCGTTTCGCGGATCGATCGGATGATCTGGGCGCCGAAGATCGCGCGCATCGTTCCCGACGCGACCGGGTTGCGGATGATGATCTTCCCCTTCCACTTCGGGTCGAGGACATCGTCCCAGTCGCGCGGCACGCTCGCCGAGTCGACCATCTTCGTGTTGTAGGCGATTACCTCAGGAGTGAGATAAGTGCCGAACCATCGACTCTGCGGATCGCGGGCCGCGCTGTCGACCGTGCTCGCCCAGGTCGGCGTATAGGCGACGAGCAGGCTCTCGCGCGCGGCGCGATCGAAGATCTCGCCCGGCGCGCCGAACCACACGTCAGCCTGCGGGTTCGCCTGCTCGGCGCGCAGCCGGTCGAGCACTTCCTGAGAGCCCATGTCCATCCACTGGACGTCGATGCTCGGATTCGCCTTCTCGAACTCCATCTCATACGCCGCGAGCAGATCCTTGCCGTGCGGCGAGTAGACGGTGAGCACCGTCCGTCCATCACCGCCGCAGGCGGCGAGGATGGTGAGGAGCGTGAGGAGCGTGGTGCGGCTGAAGCTCATGTCGTCGTGGAAGATTCTGCTTGTGACGTCGGCGATAAGCTGTAAGCGGTAAGCAGTGAGCGAACGGCGTTGAAGGTACGCCCCATCAACGCCGTTCGCTGCCTGCTTACCGCTTATCGCTTACAGCTTTGCGCCTCACGCCGGGCGAGACGCGACCGCGCGACGCTTCGAGGGCTGCGGCGCGTTGAGCGCTTCGGCGACGATGCGCGCCTGCTCCGCCTTGTGCGCGGCCTCGTAGCCTTCGGCCGGACTGGCCCGTTCCGGGCGACCAACGTACCGCATCTCCTGGATGTTTCCGACGAGCGCGCGAAGGCGCGGCGCGATGTACGTCCATGCGCCCATGTTCTTCGGCTCTTCCTGCGCCCAGACGACATCCTCGACCGCGGGGTAGAGATCGACGACGCGGCCGATCTCCTCGTGCGGCCAGGGATACAGCTCGTCGACGCGAATGAGCGCGACCGCATTGTCCTTCCGCGCCGCGGCGAGATCGTAATACATCTTCGCCGTGCAGAAGACGAGACGGCGGACCTGCTCGCGCTGCTGCGACGCTTGCGGGTCGTCGATCACCGAATGGAACGCACCGCTCGCGAGGTCGTCGGCCTTCGCCGCTGCTTCCGGCATGCGGAGCAGCGACTTCGGCTGCATCAGCACGAGCGGCCGGCGCTGGGCGAGTCGTGCCTGGCGGCGGAGGATGTGGAAGTACTGCGCCGGCGTCGACGGATAGGCGACGATCATGTTGCCCTCCGCGCACGCCTGCAGGAACCGCTCGAGCCGCGCGCTCGAGTGCTCGGGACCGCCGCCCTCGTAGCCGTGCGGCAGCAGCAGCACGAGCCCGGAGTCCTGACCCCACTTCGCCCGATCGGCGAACACGAACTGGTCCATGATCGGCTGCGCGACGTTCACGAAGTCGCCGTACTGCGCTTCCCACAACACCAGCGTGTCGGCGGCTGCGGTGCTGAAACCGTATTCGAAGCCCATCACCGCCGTCTCGGCGAGCGGGCTGTTGAACACCTCGAACCGTCCCTTCGCGTCGGGCAGGTGCTCGAGCGGCGTGAAGGTCTTTCCCGTCTCCATGTCGTGGAGCACTGCCTGCCGGTGCGAGAACGTCCCGCGCTCGGCGTCCTGTCCGCTGATCCGGACGGAGGTCCCGTCGGCGAGCAGCGACGCGAAGGCGAGCGCCTCGGCGTGCCCCCAGTCGATCGCGTTGGCGCCGCCTAACGCTTCGCGACGCCGGCCGAGGGTCTTCGCGACGTTGCGGTGTGGCTGGAAGCCATCAGGCCAGGCGAGCAGTGCGTCGTTGAGCGCGGTCAGGCGCTGCAGCGGGACCGCGGTCGCCACCGCGCCGTTCGGCTGCGGCGCCGCCGGCTTGCCCGGGTCGCCGTTAGGCGCGGCGGAGCCGGCGGCGCGCATGTCGTCGAGGATCTTGCCGAGCTTCGCCGCGAACTCCTTGTCGACGCGCTCGACGTCGGCATCGCTGACCACCCCGTCGCGGACGAGCCGCGCCCCCCACACCTGCCGCGGCGTCGGATGGGCCTTCACCAGCTTGTAGAGTTCCGGCTGGGTGAATGAGGGCTCATCGGTCTCGTTGTGGCCATGGCGGCGATAGCCGACGAGATCGATGAGGATGTCCTTCGAAAATCGCGCACGATAGGCGATGCACATCGCGACCGCGGCAACGCATGCTTCGACGTCGTCGCCGTTGACGTGGAGCACCGGAATCTCGAATCCCTTCGCGAGGTCGCTCGCGTAATGCGTCGACCGCGCATCGATCGGATCGGTGGTGAAGCCGACCTGGTTGTTCGTGATGACGTGGAGCGTTCCGCCGACCGAGTAGCCGTGCAGCCGCGACATGTTCAGCGACTCGGCCACCACACCCTCGCCGGCGAACGCCGAATCGCCGTGGACGAGGATCGGCAGCACCGCCGCGTCGCGCTGCTCGGCGGGGAGCGCGCGCTCGAGTGCGCGCGCGACGCCGGCGACGACCGGGTTCACGACCTCGAGGTGGCTCGGGTTCGGGACGAGCGAGACCTCGACGTCAGCGCCATCGATCGTCCGCTTGCCGCGATACCCCATGTGATACTTCACGTCGCCTGTCTCGCTCTCCGGCTGCGAGCCGATGCGCCGTCCCTCGAATTCGGTGAAGAGGGCAGTGTACGGCTTGCCCAACACGTGGGTGAGCACGTTGAGGCGGCCGCGGTGTGCCATCCCGATCACGACCCGGCGCGCGCCGCGGCGCGCCGCGCCGTCGATCGCCGCGTCGAGGATCGGCACCAGCGCATCGGTGCCCTCGATCGAGAAGCGCTTCTTTCCCTGGAAGGCGAAGCCGAGGAAGCGCTCGAGCCCATCGACCTCGGTCAGCCGCGCGAGCAGGCGTTTCTTGGTGTCCGCGTCGAGCGGCTTGGTGAATTCGCGCGTCTCGATCGCGTGGCGCAGCCATTCGCGCTCGTCGTCAGCCGCGATGTGCTCGAGCTCATAGCCGATCGAGCCGGAGTACGCCTCGCGCAGCGCGCGAACGACGTCGGCCGCGGTCGCGTACCCGTCGAAGCCTAACGCTGCGGCAGGGACCCTGGCGAGGTCCGCGTCGGTGATCCCGTGGTACTCGCTCGTCAGCTCGGCGGCGCCTGGCGGCGCGCTGCCGAGTGGATCGACCTGTACGGCGAGATGTCCGTACTGGCGGATCGATGCCACGAGCGAGGCGGCGCCGGCGACCGCGCGCATCGTCGCGACATCGCTGCCGCCGCCCTGGCCGCCGCCGATCTGCTCGGCGAGACGAAAGAACTGGCGCCACGATTCGTCCACCGAGGACGGGTCGCGACGGTAGGCGTCGAGCTGTTCAGCGACGTAACCGTCGTTGAAGACGCTCGTGATCGCGGATGTACCCATGTACGAAATCTAATCGCCACGCCCGCCGCGCCACGAGGGGCTCGCGGCGCGCGATCGGCGATTCAGCTCGTGGTATGGGGCTGGGTTCGTCCCGGCCAGGCCAGCGCGCCGTGCGGGACACGGACGCTCGATCCGGCGGCCGCTGCCTCGAGCACGCGCAGCACGCCAGGCACCCCGACTTCGGGAAGGTAGAGACAGCCGGCGATCCCGTTCACGTCGAGCACGTTCGATTCACCCGGGCGGCGCGTTAGGCTCACCGCGATCACGGGGCGCCGCGAGAGGATGTCGTCCTGCTCCCAGTCGCTGAGCGAGAGGGTAGCGAGGAGGTCGTAGTCGGCCGCAACGACGTCGGGTGCGCAGTCGGCAGCGACTTGCCGCGCCTCGGCCAGCCCTACCGCGCTACGCGTTGCCGCACCCGCCTGCTCGAGCACACGCGCGAAATGCTGCGCAAGGTACAGATGTCGGGCAACGCAGAGAACGACCATGGAACGCACCGTCGAGGGGGGGAACGATCGACAATCGCAATGTAGCACGGACGCGACTCGCCGCAACGCGACGTGGGTCACCGCTGTACCCGGATGCGCTCCGATGTTTCCCTTGGCGGGCGCGGCCGTCGCGCCGGCGAATCAGGCCGCAGTCGCTGTCGAGGCGGGATGGCGCTGCTCGTCCCCGGCGCTGCGGATCTCGGGGGCCGCTGGGAGGACGAGCTGAAAGCGACTCCCCTCGCCTGGCGTCGAATGGACGAGCAGCTCCCCGTGCAGCAGCTCGGCCAGCCGCTTCGAGATCGGAAGCCCGAGGCCAGTGCCTTCCTGCTGCTGGGCGCTCTTCCCGATCTGCACGAACTCGTCGAAGATGCGAGTGATGTCCTCCTCGCCGATCCCGATCCCCTGGTCGATCACTTCGACTTCGAACCGCGAGTCCTCGCGCATCCGTGAGCGGACGACGATCGGCTTTCCCAGCCCGAACTTGATCGCGTTCGAGAGGAGGTTGAGCAGGATCTGCCGCACCCGGCGCGGATCGGTCGTGATCGTGAGCGGCCCGCCTTCGTGCTCCAGCGTGAGCGTGCTGCCCCGCTCATCGGCGAGTGGGCGCACGGTGACGAACAGGTCGTCGATCAGTTCGGGGAACGACGCCGGCTGCAGCTTGAGGTCGATCTTCCCCGCCTCGATCTTCGACAGGTCGAGCACGTCGTTCACCAGCTCGAGCAGGTGCTTCGCCGCGCGATGCGTACGCTGGATTCCCTCCACCTGCTTTTCGTTCAGCGCGCCGTAGATGTTCTCGAGCATCAGCGTGCTGTAGCCGAGGATCGCGTTGATCGGGGTGCGGAGCTCGTGCGACATCGATGCATAGAAGCGGCTGCGCGCGCTCATCGCCGCCTCGATCTCTCCCTGCCGGCGCTGCAGCTCTTCATTCGCGGCGCGCAGCTCGTTCGTCGTTCGCGCCAGCGAGTCGGCCTGCTCCTTCAGCGACTGTTCGGCGCGAACGCGCTCGGTGATGTCGCGGGCGATCATGGTGTACAGCCGGAGATCACCTTCATCGAGGCGCGACACGGACGCCTCGAGCGGGAATTCCTCGTTCGAGGTTCCCCGCGCCGCGATCAGGCTGCTCACGTGGCGCTGCAGCGGTTTTTCGGTCGCGCAGGTGCTGTCGTGCTCGTGCTGCGTTGCGCCGAGCAGGATCGCGAGCTGCTGCGCGCGCTGCTTCTCGGGGAAGATCCTGCCGATGGATGTGCCCACCGCTTCGCGCGCCGTCAGGCAGAACGTGCGCTCCGCGGCCTCGTTGAAGAGCGTGATGCGCTGTCGCTCGTCGAACATGACGATCGCGTCCATCGCGCCATCGACGACTTCGGCGAGGCGAGCCTGCGTCTCGCGGAGCTCCGCGCGATGGCGAAGCTCGAGCTCCCGGCGCTCGCTCTCGCGGAGCAGGTCGTCCTGCACCTTGATCTGCTCCTGCTTGCGATAGAGGTCCACGAACACGGAGACCTTCGACCGCAGGATGTCCGGCTGGAACGGCTTGAACATGTAGTCCACCGCGCCGACCGAGTATCCCTCGAAGACGTATGCTTCTTCCTTGCTGATCGCGGTGAGGAAGATGATCGGGATGTGGCGTGACCGCTCGCGCGCCTTGATCAGTCGGGCGGTGTCGAAGCCGTTGAGCCCCGGCATCTGCACGTCGAGGAGGATCGCCGCGAAGTCGCGCGTGAGCAGGTGCTTGAGCGCTTCCTCGCCGGAGCCGGCGCGAACGAGATTCTGTCCGAGTGGCTCGAGGATCGCCTCCAGCGCGAGCAGGTTTTCCGGCCTGTCGTCGACGAGCAGGATGTTGACGCGATCGTCGTTCACGACTGCTCCTTCATCGAGCTGTCGGCATCCGACTCCTGCTTCCGTGTCAGGCGCGGCGTGCCGCGACGGGCGGTGCGCGAGCGCGAGACGAGCGAGGCGATGAGCGTTCCCATCTTCTCCACCGGGGTCACGCGCGCGTCCGGGACCGCCTTCAGTGCCGCTGCCGGCATCACCGCGCTCTCGGCGGTGGCCGGATCCTGGACGATTGCCGCGCCGCCCCGTGCAGCGATCCGCTTGAGTCCGCGCGCGCCATCGTCGTTGGCGCCCGTCATGATCACGCCGATGGTCCGCGCGCCGTACGCGTCGGCCGCCGACTCGAAGGTCACGTCGATGGACGGTCGGCTGTAGCGCACCGGCTCCTCGGTGCTCAGCGCGAGATGGCCGACCTCGACGAGCACGTGATACTCCGCCGGCGCGACGTACACGCCACCCGGCTCGAGCTCAGTCTTGTCCTCGATTTCATGCACCTCGAGCGAGGTGTGATCCTGCAGCAACGAGACGAGCAGGTGATCCGAATCCCGATGGCGATGCTGCACGACGACGACGGGCACGTCGAACTTCGCCGGCAGTCCCCCGAGGACGCGGCGCAGCGCGTGAAGTCCTCCCCACGACGTCCCGATCACCACCAGCTCGTAAGCCACATGCGTCCTGTTCAGCGCACCTTGCGATAGATCTTTTCCGAGGAGATCTGCTCATAGCAATCCTCATACTGCGAAAACTTGAGCGATTCCTTTCCGCCGAGTCCGAGAATTCCGAAGTTAACCAGTGAATCGTAGAACAATCGGTGGACCTTCGCCTGCAGTGAACGATCGAAATAGATGAGGACGTTCCTGCAGAGAATCGCGTTGAACTCGCTGAACGACCGGTCGGTGACGAGGTTGTGCTGCGAGAACACGACGTGCTCCGTCAGCGACGGATTGAACAGCGCGCCGTCGTACTTCGCGACGTAGTACTCCGAGAACGCGCGCTTTCCTCCCGCCTTGATGTAGTTCTCCGTGTACTCCTGCATCCGCTCGAGTGGAAAGATCCCCGCCCGCGCCTGCTGCAGCACCACCTCGTTGATGTCCGTCGCGTACAGCCGCGACTTGCCGAGCAGCCCCTCCTCCTCGAGGAGGATCGCCATCGAGTACACCTCTTCGCCCGTCGAACACCCCGCATGCCAGACGCGGATGAAGGGGTACGTCCGCAGCAGCGGAACGACGTGCTCGCGAAACGCCCGGTAGAATCCGGGATCGCGGAACATCGCCGTCACGTTGATCGACAGGTCGAGCAGGAGCCGCTCCATGACCTGCGGGTCATGGAGCACGCGCTCCTGCAGCGCCGTGACGTTAGGCAGCTCCTCGGCGCTGATCCGCGTCCAGATCCGCCGGCGGATCGACGAGAACGCGTACGACCGGAAATCGAATCCGTAGTGGCGGAAGATCGCCTCGAGGAGCAGCTCGATCTCGAGCTGCTCCAGCTCCGTGTCGTACGCCAGCGGCGGCTGTGCGACCTTGCTCATGGAATCAGCGATACAGCCACACCCGCATCAGCGACAGCAGTTGTTCGGTGTCCACCGGCTTGGTGATGTAATCCGATGCGCCGGCCGCGATGGTCTTCTCGCGATCGCCCTTCATCGCCTTCGCCGTGAGGGCGATGATCGGCAG
>JAICUE010000074.1 GCA_025936015.1 Gemmatimonadaceae bacterium | reverse complement strand
GCGTCGGCGCGGTCCACGCCATCAGTCGCGCACCCGCCCGCATCGTTGCCGGCGACCGGACCGATCGCCAAGCCGTCGCTCGCGACGGCGTCCAAGCCGGCCGCGGCCAAGGGCGGGAGCGCCACCGCCGCGACCGGCAGCGCCGCTGCCGCGGCATCGGCCACCGATCGCCGGGACAGCGTGCCTAACGCTCCGGTCGCCGGCAACGACGTGCATGGCACTGACTCCGCGGCCGCGGCAGGCCCGGTCCGGGTCAACGAATTCCTCACCTACGATCAGCGTTCGCGCACCGTCTCGCTGCAGCTGGTCGCCGGCTACAACGGGTTGAACGGCTCGCTCAACTACAACGGCGCGATGAAGGGGAACCACGGCATCTACGTACCGTTAGGCTGGCGCGTTCACGTCGCGGTGACGAATCACGATTCCGACCTGCAGCATTCGGCGATCGTGCTCGAGAAGGTCCTCCCGCCACCGATCGAGCCGACGGTGCCCGCGTTCGATGGCGCGGCGCTGCCGCAGCTCGACGAGGGGCTCGCCGAAGACGACATCGGAACACTCGACTTCGTGGCCAGCCGCGCGGGACAATACATGATCGCCTGCGGCGTCCCGGGCCACGCCCAGGCCGGGATGTGGTTCCAGCTGGCCGTGCTGAAGGGAATCGCGGTTCCCGTTTACCGCTGACCGTCACGCATACGGGTCGCGGGCGATGTCGGCAATCGCGCGGCAGAGAAGGCGCGACGGCTCGCCGGGGTTCAGCGTTCCGCTCCGCGCCATCGACGACCACGTGGTGAAGCGGATCGCGTGATCCACCAACGCGACGATCCACTGTCGCGGCCTTCCATGAACCGCCCAACCCTCGACCAGCGAGGCGCGCACCTCGCTGAGCCACTGATCGAACGGCTGCATCACCTCGGCGAGCGCTGGCATCCGCTCGCGGTCGATCAGCAGGCGCTCGAGCAATCCACCGGCTGCTTCATAATAGATGTAGACCGCATCGAGCCCGCTACGAAGTCGCTGGCGCGGATCGGCGATAGCCGCCCATCGATGAAGCGCGGGGAGCGGATGCAGCGCTGACCAGAAATCCCAACAGGCTTCGAGGAGAAGCCGCTCGTCGGGGAAATGCCGGTAGACGGTCAGCCGCTGGACGCGGGCGTGCTTGGCGACGGCTGAGATCGTGGTGTCGGCAGGCCCTCGGGCCTCATATAGCGCGATCGCGGCCTCGATGATGCGGCGGCGCGTCTGGTCCGCGCCGGCTGCCCTCTCCCGCAACACATATCGCCTCGGCATGACAACACAATAGTGTTCATTCAAATACAGTGCAAGGCGACGCGTCCGCCCTCGGATATGTATACAGCCACGTTCACTGAAAAGCCGCTGTCGGCCGTTGTCGCAGATCGAACCTTTGCCGCTCGGCGGTTCCACTCGCGCAAGCACGAGTACAATTTTCCCCGATGCAGATTCCGATCGAAACCTTCCGCCTCGCGAATGGACTCCTCGTCACGCTCTCCGAGGACCACACCGCGCCGATCGTCGCGGTCAACCTGTGGTATCACGTCGGCTCGGCGAACGAGCGGGAAGGGCTGACCGGTTTTGCCCACCTCTTCGAGCACATGCTCTTTCAGGGCTCCGAGCATGTCGGGACGAACGAGCACTTCGAGACGATTCAGCGCGCGGGCGGCACGCTCAATGGATCGACCTGGCTCGAACGCACCAACTACTTCGAGACTGTTCCCTCGAACCATCTCGAGTCCATCCTCTGGCTCGAAGCGGACCGGATGGGTTTCCTGCTGCCGGGGATGACGCAGCAGAAGCTCGATCTCCAGCGCGACGTTGTGAAGAACGAGCGACGGTGGTCGATGGACAATCAGCCGTACGGGAGCTGGTGGGAGAAGCTGCCTGCGCTCTGCTTCCCGCAGTCGCACCCCTTCCATCATTCGCTGATCGGCTCGATGGAAGACCTGAGTGCCGCGAGCCTCGAGGACGTCGCGAGCTTCTTCCGGACGTATTACACGCCGGACAACGCGGTGCTTTCGATCGCCGGCGACTTCGACCCGCGGCAGGCGCGCGACGCCGTGGAGAAATATTTCGGGCCGATCCCGCGCGGCCCGGGAAAACCGCCGCTGCGCGACATGACGCTGCCACCCGTGATCGGCGAACGACTGCGCGAGACCGTGGAAGACGACGTCGCGCTCGCGCGAGTCTTCCTCGCATTCCGATCGCCGATATTCGGGAGCGACGAGTACTATGCCGCGAGCATCTGTGGCGCGATACTCGGGATGCGCCGAGGAAGTCGTCTCTATCGCACGCTGGTACGCGAGCAGCAGATCGCGCAGGACGCCGGCGCGTTCACGTACGACCTGGCGAAGGGTGCGGACCTGCTGGTGATCGACGTGACGGCCCGACCAGGCGTCGGTCCGGAAGAGCTGGAGCGCGCGATCGAAGCCGAAGTCTACCGGCTGCGAGAAAACGGCGTATCCGCGGAAGAGGTGCAGCGCGCGCAGGCACTGATCGAATCTGACTTCATCCGCGGGATGCAGCTCGCCGGCGAGCGTGCCGACCAGCTCTCGAAGTTCGCGACGTTCTTCGGCGAGCCGCGGCTCGTCAACGAACAGCTCGACCGCTATCGGGCGGTGCGGCCGGCCGATGTCGACGCCTTCGCGCGCGCGCGGCTCGGCGAGAACAACCGCGCGAGCCTGATCTATGTGCCGCGCGTCGAAGCCGCCGTCGAAGAAACAGTCGGAGCCGGAGCCGAACGATGAGCGGCACCGCGACCTTCCCACCGCGCCCGCAACCGGGGCCGCCGCGACCGTACGCCTTCCCGCCATTCGAACGGCGCACCTTGAGCAATGGCATGACGCTGATCGTCGCCCCGACGCACAAGCTCCCGGTGGTGAGCGTGATTGCCGTCATCGATGCGGGGGCGGTGTGTGATCCTGTCGGGCGCGAAGGGCTCGCCGCACTGACCGCCGCGATGCTCCCCGAGGGGACCGCCTCGATGGACGGCGAGACGCTCGCGCTCCGCTTCGAGCGACTCGGCGCATCAGTGCTCACGAGCGCGGACTGGGACGTCGCGACGGCAGGCCTAACGGTGACGCGATCGCACCTCGAGCCGGCGCTGGCGCTGTTCGCCGACATGCTGACAGCGCCGAGCTTCCCGGCGCGCGAGCTCGAGCGGCTCAAGGCCGAGCGAATGGCGGAACTGATGCAGCTGCGCACCGAGCCGCGCGGCCTCGCCGACGAGATGACATCGCGGTTCGTCTACGCGCCCGAGTCGCGGTATGCGCGGCCCGAAGGTGGAACGCCGACTTCGGTCGCCGCGATCGAGGCGCGCGATGTCGGCGAGCTGTACGCCGCGCGCTACCGAGCCGGCGGCACCACGCTGGTCGTTGCCGGCGACGTCACCGTCGACGACGCGGCCAAGCTCGTTGGCGAGGCATTCCGTTCGTGGGGCGGGACCGCGCCGGCGCGGATGCGCGTCACCGATGCGGCGATCACCGGATCGCGCAGCGTCCACGTGATTGCGAAGGCCGATGCGCCGCAGTCGGAGCTACGTGTCGCACATGTCGGGATCCCACGCGTCCACCCCGATTACTTCCGCGTCGTCGTGATGAACGCCGTACTCGGCGGGCTGTTCTCGTCGCGCATCAACCTGAACCTTCGCGAGCGAAACGCCTTCACTTACGGCGCGCACTCGGAATTCGAATGGCGGCGAGGGGCGGGGCCATTCGTCGTGTCGACGGCAGTCGCGAGCGAAGCCACGGCTCCGGCACTGCGCGAGATCATGCTCGAGGTAGACCGCATCCGCGCGGAGCCGATCAGCGATGAGGAGCTTTCCCTCGCGACCAGCTACCTCAGCGGCGTCTTTCCGATTCGATACGAGACGACGACCGCGATCGCGACTGCAATCGCCAACATGGTGCTCTATGGTCTCGACGAGGGCTATTTCGACAGCTATCGGACGAACATTCAATCCGTCACGGTCGGCGACGTACTCGAGGCGGCGCGGCGCCATCTCGACCCGGGACGCATGCACGTGATCGTTGTCGGCGACGCAGTCGCAACCCGCGAATCGCTCGAGGAGCTCGGCGCCGGACCGCTGACCGTCTACGACACCGATGGTGTCGCGATCGGCTGAGTAAACGCGTCACGAAGACGCCACTTGCGGAACAGGAACGTGCCAGAGAACCAGATCGCTTCGCGCCTCATCCATCACGGGAAAGTCATCGACGTCTACGCGGATACGGTTCGATTCCCGAACGGGACTACGGCGGAGATGGACATCATCCGCCATCCGGGAGCGAGCGCGATCGTGCCATTTCTCAACGATCCCCGCAGCGCCGACCCGCAGCTTCTCCTGATTCGCCAATACCGGTATGCGGCCGGGGGCTACCTGTGGGAGATTCCCGCCGGCCGCCTCGATCCCGGCGAAGACCCGCACACGTGTGCAGTGCGCGAGCTGCGCGAGGAAACCGGATGCACCGCCGAGCGTGTCGAACACCTCTACACGATGTTCACGACACCCGGGTTCACGGACGAGACTATCCACGTCTTCATCGCGACCGGGCTGCAGCGCGGGGCGACCGCACATGAGGAAGACGAATTCATGGAAATCGTCCCGATGAGTCTTCGCGATGCGCTCGAGCGGATCCGCACGGGCGAGATCAGGGACGCGAAGACCGCGCTCGCGATCCTCTATGCCGCGGGATTCGCGACCGCTGCCTAACGATGCGCGTCGTGACCCCGGCCCGGAAACAACGCCGAGTGCGCTAACGATCGGCCCGAGCCGACGTCACCCAACGCAGGGACAGCGCAGGGTGTAGTTCGGCGGAGCCTGATGAAGGCTTCCATTTCGCCGTGTGCAAGTCCATCGCTTGGCGGCGTCTTCATATCTGAAGTGACGCGGGCGGAATGGTCGAGGTTGGCGAGCGAAGGGCAGCACCGAGGACAGAAGAGGCGACAGTGTCTGCGCCGATCGTCCGGATGCGGGGACAGCCCGGGGCAACCGGGCTCGGAAACGGGTGAGATCGCTTATCGAAAGTCGTTGTCTCTTAGACACTTATGCGGCACAGCGGCGTGGGAACAACGCGGCATGGCCGATGCTTTATAGAGGACGAAAAGAACTCAATCGGAGGAAGTGCTTACGACACTGTGTTTGTCGAAGCGTACCCTGATTCGGGGCAACCCGGGGGGAAGAAGAAATGGCTGAGATCGCGATGAAGCGACCGGTGAGCACCCCCGGCGCGGCAATACGGGAGCAGTTACGCGGGCTCGAAGATGCGGGCGTCGTCACTGCGTTCCTCGGTGGGGAGGAGCGGGCGTTCCAGGAGCTGGTCGATCGCTACCAGACGCGACTGCTGAATTTCGTCTACCGGACGATCGGCGATCGCGAGAAGGCGGAGGACCTCGTCCAGGAAGTCTTCATCCGCGTGTACCGGCACCTGCACCGATTCGACCGGTCGAAGAAGTTCTCCACGTGGATCTACACGATCGCGTCGAACCTGGCGAAGAACGAGCTGCGAAACCGTTCCCGCAACCCGCTGGTGCTCTTCCAGACGATCCGGAAGAACTGGCAGGACGACGATCGTCCGCTGCAGTTCGAGGACACCACGGCCCGTCCTGACGACCTGTACCGGAAGCGGCATCTGCGCGAGCTCGTCGAGGATTCGGTTGCGAAGCTGCCGGCGCATCACCGCGAGGTGTTCGTCCTGCGCGAGCTGGAGGGAAAGTCGTACGAGGAAATCGCCGAAATCACCGAGTGCAACCTCGGGACGGTGAAGTCCCGCTTGAATCGGGCGCGGAACGCGTTCGCCGAGATCATCGAACCGGGGCTCGGCTGAGGAGTCGAGACGTTAGCGATCAGCCATCAGCCGTTAGCGTGAAGCTGCGGCGGACATGAAACCGCGATCCTGGAAAGCCAGGATCGCGGTTTGTCGTTCACCACGGCAGAGCGGTGCCGCACCCCGCGATTCCCGTGGTTGGCCCTTTACCGGTGGAAGGCCGGATGGCAGCTTAGGCCGGAACCTTCCCCGCGCGCCGAGGGTAGCTCTGTTCGATGGATTGCCGCGAATTCAAACAGAAACACGTCGCCTTCGTTGACGATCTGCTGCCGGGACTGGACCTGGTGCAGATGCAGCGTCATCTCCTCGAATGCGACCGGTGCGCGCATCACGACACGCAGATCCGGCGCGCGTTGCTCGTCGTCCGCAACATGCCGGAGATCCGGCCCTCCGCTGACTTCTCGGCGCGCCTCGAGTCGAGGCTGCGGCTCGTGCGACCGGACACGACGTTCGATCGCGCCACAGGTTTTCCGCGCCTGACAACGTTCGCGGCGATCGCGACCGGAGTCATCGCGGCGGGAGTGCTCTCGATCACGATGACGCAATCCGCCACGCCGCCCCGCGACATTGTGCTTCCGCCTGTCGTTGCATCGCTCCCGGAAATCCAGGGAGAGCCGTACTCCTCGCCACTTGCGCCCGGCGCGATGATGGCGTCAGCGTCGACCGGCATTGGCGTCTGGCCCGCCGTCCTCGTGGCCGAGCAGGCACCGCTGCACTTCGCTGCATCCGAGCTTCGGCTCGTGAATTACACAGAGCGCTGACGCTTCGCGAGCCGATCGCTCATTCGCGCTGCTGACCGCCGCCACTGAGCGTCGCCGCTGACGAGGCGACCAGTGGCGGAAGTATATTCCCGCCATGTCCGTCGCCCAGCAGCGCACTTTTTTCAAGTCGATCCGTGAGCGGAGCTTCGCGCCGGTGTACTACATCTGTGGCGAAGACGACTTCCTCAAGGATGACGCGGTCCGCCAGTTGATCGCAGCCGTTGTCGATCCGGCGACGCGCGACTTCAACCTGGAAGTGCGGCGCGGCGCTGAGGTGGATGGCGGTACGCTTGCGTCGCTGCTCGACACTCCGCCAATGATGGCCGAACGCCGGATGGTCGTCGTTCGGGACGTCGCCGCGCTCAAGAAGGAAGCGCGCGTTGCGCTCGATCGATACCTCGCGCGGCCGGCACCGGACACGGTGCTCGTACTGGTCGCGTCGGGCGCGGAAGGCAAGACCGACAAGAAGCTGGAGGAGTCGGCGTCAATCGCCGTCGGTTTCGATTCGCTGACCGACGACCGTGTACCGAAGTGGATCGAGCACCAGGTCACGGAGCTCGGCGCGACGATCGATCCGCGTGCCGTCACGCTCCTGCATGAAGCGGTCGGCAACGACCTGCCGACCCTGATGTCAGAGCTGGACAAGCTGGTGAGCTACGCGGCGGGCGCGCCGGTCGATGAACGCGCGGTCGCCGCAATAGTCGGGGTACGCAACGGAGAAACGATCGGCGACCTGCTCGACGCGGTGCTCGAGCGCGACGCGGGCCGCGCGCTGGCGCTCCTGCCGCAGGTGCTCGAGCAGCCGAAGATGGGAGCCGTCCCCGTCGTCATGACGATGGCGACGCAGTTCATCGCGGTCGCGTGGGCGCGCGCTCGGCGCGACGCAGGAATCCCGATGGGGCAGATGTACAACGAGCTGTTCAGCTTTCTCAAGGAAAGTCGCGGCGCATTCGTCGGGCGGGCGTGGGGAGACGCCGTGAAGTCGTGGACGCGCGGCGTCGAACGGTGGACCACGCCGCAGCTCGACCGGGCGCTCGGTTTCCTGCTCACCGCCGACGCGGCACTCAAGGAATCGCGCGTCTCCTCCGAGGAGCAGGTCGTGGCGACATTGATTCTTTCGCTGTGCGGGCTGTCGGCGCCGGACGCGCGGGCGGCTGCCTGACGGTGCGGCGGGTGCTGCCTAACGCGCTGGCCGCAGCCGCGTTCATGCTCCTCGCCGGGGTCGCTTCCGCGCAGGCGCCAGCGCGGGGCAGCGAGGCCGATTCCGCGGTCTTCGCGCGGGCGCAGGTTCTCGTCTCAGCCGGCGAAGGGAAGGAAGGGCGCGCGGTCGTCGACTCGCTCCTCGCGCGGACACCGACAGGTTCGCTCCGCTACGCCGAAGGATTGTTCTGGCGGGCGACGCTGGCAAGCAACGCACTCGACGCCGAGCGGGATTATCGGCGGATCGCGGTCGAGTACGTCCTGTCGCCGCGCGTGCCCGCCGCACTCACCCGACTCGCGCAGCTCGAGATGGCGCGTGGCGACCGGTCGCTCGCGCGCCAGCATCTCGAGCGGCTGCTCAACGAATACCCGCCGCGCCCGGCGCGGGCCACGGCCTGGTACTGGCTCGGGCGAATCGCATTCGAATCGGGGGCAGCGGACCGCGGCTGCGTCGCGCTCGACAGCGCGCGGGCGTTGACGGGAGCCGACGATGTCGAGCTGACGAACCAGATCGCGAGCGAAGCGCGACGGTGCATCACCCGGGCGGACGGCTCGCTCGCGGCGGCGTCGACGCCCACGGTCGTTCCGCCTGCCGCGGCGACAGCGCGCGGCGCAGCCCCGGTGAAATCCGGACTGACGGCGGCGAGAAGCGGGCAGGTCACGATCCAGGTCGGTGCATATCCGACCCGAGCGGCGGCGGAGAAGGTGCGCAAGCGCCTGGCGGCGCAGAAGTTCCACGCCCGGATCGTGCCGGCCGGACCATACTTCCGGGTGCGGATCGGACGCTACCCGACGAGAAGCTCGGCGGCGCCGATCGTGAAGAAGCTGCGCGCGGCGCACTACGACACGATCGTCGTCGACGCGGAGCCGGCGCCGTGAGCCGGGTGAGCGAGACGCCGCTGATGCAGCAGTACCGGGAGATCAAGGGTCGCCACCAGGACGCGATCCTCTTCTTCCGGATGGGCGACTTCTACGAGATGTTCTACGAGGACGCCGAAGTCGCGTCGCGAGCGTTAGGCCTGACGCTGACGGCGCGGAACAACGGCGGAGCGGCCGAGGTGCCGCTGGCCGGAGTGCCGGTGAAGGCGGTGAGCGAATACCTGCGGCGACTGGTGCAGCAGGGGCACAAGGTCGCGATCTGCGAGCAGGTCGAAGACCCGGCGCTGGCGAAGGGGATCGTCAGGCGCGAGGTCATCGAGACGATCACGCCGGGTGCCGCGTTCGCCGACGACCTGCTCGATCGCGGGCGAAACAACTATCTCTGCGCGGTGCGCCAGGCGGGGAACGGCGAGCGGGCGCTGGCCGGCGTCGCCGCGGCCGATGTCTCGACCGGGGAGCTGCGACTGTTCGTGGTGCCCGTCCCGGAGCTCGAGCCGGTGCTGGCCCGGCTCGCGCCGCGCGAGCTGCTCGTCGCCCGCGGCGGCGACACGGCCGGCGGCGCCCTGCCTAACGTTGACGGGGCGCTGCTCACCGAGCGGGAGGGCTGGGAGTTCGATCCGGCGATGGCTCGCGACGAGCTCACCCGCCACTTCGCGGTGCACTCGCTCGACGGACTCGGGATCGGGAGCGCCGACGATCCGGCGGTCGGCGCCGCAGGAGCGCTGCTCCGCTACCTGCGCGAGCTGCAGCCGGGCGGCGTTCCCCACCTCGCTCG
>JAICUE010000363.1 GCA_025936015.1 Gemmatimonadaceae bacterium | reverse complement strand
TACTCCTCGCTCGATGGCTACGCGCAGGACGTGCTCGACGTCATCCATGCGCTCGATCTGCACGACGTGATCTTCGTCGGTCACTCGGTGAGCTCGATGGTCGGCGTTCTCGCGGCCAACCGCGAACCGGAGCGCTTCGCTCGCCTCGTGATGATCGGCCCGTCGCCGCGCTATGTGAACGACGCGCCGGATTACGTCGGCGGGTTCGAGCGTTCCGATATCGTGGGGCTGCTCGAGACGATGGACCGGAACTACGTCGGATGGGCGAACTTCCTCGCGCCGGCGATCATGAAAAATCCGGAGCGGCCCGAGCTCGGCGAAGAGCTCACCGAGAGCTTCTGCTCGACCGATCCGGTCATCGCCCACCGCTTCGCCGAGGCGACGTTCTTCTCCGACAATCGCGCCGACCTCGGCGACGTGAAGGTCCCGTCGCTGGTGCTCCAGTGCGCCGAGGACATGATCGCACCCGCGGTGGTCGGGCAGTACGTGCACGCGCAGACTCCGCGCAGCACGTTCAGGATGATGAAGGCAACTGGTCACTGTCCCCACATGAGCGCGCCCGAGGAGACGATCGCGCTCATTCGCGAATACCTCGACACTGCCACTGTTGCCTGAGGGCGGACTGCCGAATGAAGTCGCCGCGGCGGAGCTGCTCGACCGGCTGCCCTGCGGTGTCGTCTCGTTCGCCGACGATGGCACGGTCCTGACGGTCAACTCGACGCTCCTCGCGATGCTCGGCTACGAGCGCGAGGAGATCGTCGGACACCACGTCGAGACGATCCTCGGCATCGCCGGGCGGATCTTCTTCCAGACGCACCTCTTCCCGCTGATTCGGCTGCAGGGAGTGGCCGAGGAGATGTTCGTCCTCCTTCGCCACAAGCGGGGCACCGACGTCGGCGCGTTGTTGAACGCTGCCAGGCACGAGCGTGACGGACGCGCCGCCACTGATTGCGTCCTTATGGAAGTGCGCGAGCGGCGCAAGTTCGAGGACGCGCTCATCAGGGCGAAGCAGGCCGCGGAAGCGGCGAACGTCGCGCTGCAGACGCGAACGCGCGAGGTCGAAGAGGCCAACGAGATGCTGGAGCAGCAGGCGGTCGAGCTCG
The DNA here is from genome assembly GCA_025936015.1 of Gemmatimonadaceae bacterium. Lineage (GTDB taxonomy): Bacteria > Gemmatimonadota > Gemmatimonadetes > Gemmatimonadales > Gemmatimonadaceae > JABFXC01. The sequence continues at coordinate 2,460 of JAICUE010000363.1, read as the reverse complement.
AGCTGCAACAGCAGCAGCTGCAGGAGCAGACCGCCGAGCTCGAGGCGCAGAGCGAGGCGGCGCTCGCCGTCAACGATGAGCTCGTGCTCCGGACGCGCGAGCTCGAGGAAGCGCGCAGGGTGGCGGAGGACGCGAATCAGGCGAAGAGCCAGTTCCTCGCGGTGATGAGCCACGAGCTGCGCACCCCGCTCAACGCGATCGGCGGCTATGCCGAATTGATCGACCTCGGCGTTCACGGCCCGGTGACGGAAGCGCAGCGGAGCGCGCTCGACCGGATCAAGCGCGGACAGCGCCACCTGCTGCGCCTGATCAACGAGGTGCTCAACCTCGCCCGCATTGAGGCGGGCCACGTCGAGTATGCGATGGAGGACGTGCGCGTCGCCGACGCGGTCCAGGCGGTGCTTCCGATGATCGAGCCACAGATGGCGACCGCCGGGCTCACCTCGAAGACCAGCATCGCGCCCGATCTGGCGGTGCAGGCGGATCGCGAGAAGCTGCAGCAGATCCTCATCAACCTGCTCACCAACGCCGTGAAGTTCACCCCGTCGGGGGGGACAATCGGCGTGACCGCGGTGGAATCGCCGGCGGGTGAGCGGGTTTCGATCGAGGTCGCAGACTCGGGGATCGGAATCCCGCCGGACAAGATCGAGAGCGTGTTCGAGCCGTTCGTCCAGGTGGACGTCGGGCACACCCGTCGCCGCGAAGGTTCTGGGCTCGGACTCTCGATCAGTCGTGACCTCGCGCGCGGAATGGGCGGCGATCTTTACGCGCGAAGCGAGGTCGGCCGAGGATCGACGTTCACGCTCGCGCTCGAGCCGGCGAAATCGGGCAGGACGACTCACGTTCCTGACCAATCGGCTAGCTCGTAGTCGGATCTCTCTGGAATCGGGCGATCTGGCTCTGTCGCGGTCGCGCGGGAAACTTTAGGTTGCCGTCTCCCACGAGCGTTGCGACTCCAGTCGCGACGCGCACGCTTCCATTTGTCCCGTCTCCGCCCAACATGCCGCTGAATCTGCCTGATCGCCGCTCGTCAGCGGCGGTGATCGCTGCGTTCCTCTTCGTCGGCGCCTGTACTTCGGCCGGCAACGACAAGCCACTCGCGCCGAAGGACATCGCCGGCGCCCGTTCGGAGCTCGCGGCGAGCGCGTCGTCGCCGATCCCGGTGGGGATCGTGATCAGCCAGGTTTACGGCGGCGGCGGAAATTCCGGCGCGATCTACAAGAACGACTTCGTCGAGCTCTACAACGGGACGATGGCCGACATCCCGCTCGACGGGTGGTCGGTGCAGTACGCGAGCGCGGCGGGCACAACGTGGCAGGTTACGCCGCTGAGCGGCACCCTGCAGTCCGGACACTACTATCTGGTCCAGGAAGCGAAGGGTTCAGGCGGCTCGGTGGATCTGCCGACGCCGGACGCGACCGGATCGATTGCGATGAGCGCCACGGCCGGAAAGGTCGCGCTGGCGAGCACCACCGGTGCACTCGGTGATTGCACGACGAACGTCGTCGACTTCGTCGGGTTCGGCTCGACGGCGAGCTGCTTCGAAGGAACGGGGCCGACGGCGTCGCTGTCGAACCCCAAGGCGGCGATCCGCGCGGACGGTGGGCGCAAGGACACCGACGACAACCACGCCGACTTCGCGGTCGCTGATCCCGCGCCGCGCAACTCGGCCTCGGCTCCGCTCGCGCCGCTCAACGTCCTCGCCGTTTCGATCGATCCGTCCGGTTCGGCGGCCTTCATCGGCGCGACGGTGAACTTCACCGCCAGCGCGACGTTAGGCGGGTTGCCGGTCGACATCTCCTCGGCTCAGTGGACGAGCAGCAATGCCGATGTCGCGACGATCGACGGAACGACCGGCGTCGCGACGACGACCGGGCTTGGCAGCACGAACATCCACGTCACCGCGGTCACCGCGAAGGGCACCGCCTCGACGACGACGACGCTCACGGTGACCGGTCCGGCGACGGCGGTGACCGTCACGCCGGCATCGTGGAACCTGAAGAGCGGCGCAACGAAGACCTTCGTCGCCGCGGCGACGGACGAGAAGGGCAGCCCGGTCGCGACGACGGTCGTCTGGACCAGCTCGGATCCGTCGGTCGTGATGATCGATGGCACCAGCGGCTCGGCGATTGGCCGCGCGGGCGGCAGCGCGACGATCACGGCGACTGCGCCTAACGGCGTGTTCGGCACGGCGACGGTGAACGTCACCGCTGGCAACGTCAGCGTCAGCGCACGGTCCGACATTCTTCCGGTCGGCTTCCAGACGCAGCTCTTCGTCAACAGCGGCAGCGCCGACACGAAGGGCGTCGCCGTCGGCAACGACAACGTGCTCTGGTCGTCGTCGAATGCGGCGATCGTCTCGGTCGACCCGAACACCGGCGTCATCACCGCCAACGCGGCGGGATCGGCGTCGATCAAGGCGACCGCGACCAGCGATGGCATCGCCAGCGGCTCGACCAC
>JAICUE010000175.1 GCA_025936015.1 Gemmatimonadaceae bacterium | reverse complement strand
TCCAGGCCTAACGCGCCGGAGCCGGCGCAGAGGTCGAGGACGCGGGCGTCGACGATCTCCGCGCCGATGATGCTCATCCACGCCTCGCGCACGCGGTCGGCGGTCGGACGGACGCGATCGTCATCGGGCGGCTTGATCCGGCGGCCGCGCCACTCGCCGGCGACGATCCGCACTGCCTAACGGCGGATGTCGGCGAGCCGAGCCTGCAGCGTCTGCTCGCCCCGGTAGTCGTCGCGCTCGAGCCGGTAGGCGACGTCGACCATGGTGCCTTCGCCCAGCGACGGCGCCTGCCAGCCCATCCCCCAGCCGATCGCGTCGATCGCCGCGCCGTCCTGCTCGAGGGTGACCTTGAGGCCGTCCCCCTTCAGCACCCGCGGCCGCGACGCGATCCGCACGCCGCGCGAGACGAGCACCGGCGTCGCGTTGCCGATCCCGAACGGCTCGAAGTGGCGGAGCAGCGCCTCGAGCTCGCCGGTCGCCTCGCCTAACGGGAGCTCGATGTCGATGCGCAGCTCGGGGACCAGGTCTTCCGGCGTCAGCAGCGCGCGGGCGACCTCGTTGAAGGCGCTGGCGAAGCCGGCGACATGATCGCGCTCGATCGTCACCCCGGCCGCCGACCGGTGGCCGCCGAAGCGGACGAGATGGCCGGCGCAGCTGCCTAACGCGGCGTGGAGGTCGAACGCCGCGATCGACCGGCCGCTCCCCTTGCCGTGCCTGTCGGCGTCGAGCGCAATGAGCACCGCCGGCCGCCCCGTTTCCTCGACGATGCGCGACGCGACGATCCCGATCACCCCCGGGTGCCACCCCTCGCCGGCGAGCACGAGCCCGTACGTCGTCGCCAGGTCGATCGTCGCCAGCTGCTCGCGCGCGTCGGCCAGTGTCGCCCGGTCGATCTCCTGCCGGTTGCGATTCAGCTCCTCGAGCCCGCGCGCGATCCCGTTCGCTTCCGACTCGCTGGTCGCCATCAGCAGCTCGACACCGCGCAGCGCGTGACCGAGCCGGCCGACGGCATTGAGTCGCGGCGCGAGGATGAAGCCGACACGCCCCGCGTTCAGCGTCTTCCCATCCATCCCGGCGGCGCGAATGAGCGCCCGCAAGCCGAAGTTCCGCGTCTCGGCCAGCATCTTCAACCCGTACCGCACCATCACCCGGTTCTCGCCGCGCAGCGGCGCGATGTCGGCAATGGTAGCAAGTGCTACCAAATCCAGCATCGCCATCACCGGCGCCTCGTTTCCCCCGGCCGCGCGCGTCACCGCGAGCGCGAGCTTGAACGCGATCCCGACCGCGGCGAGGTTCTTGTCCGGGTACTCGCAACCGTCGCGCTTCGGGTTGAGCACCGCCAGGCACTCCGGCAATGCGCCGCCGGGGAGGTGGTGATCGCTGACGATGACGTCGATCCCGGCGCGGCAGAGCGCGCCGACGGGCTCCCGCGCGCTCGTCCCGCAGTCGCAGGTGACGACCACCTTCGCGCCGGCCGCGATCGCCGCCCGCACCCCGGCCATCGACAGGTCGTAGCCATCGGTGACGCGATGCGGAATGAACGGCACCACCGTCGCACCGAGCTCGCGCAGCGCGCGCACCATGATCGTCGTCGAGCAGATGCCGTCGACGTCGTAGTCGCCGTGGACCATGATCGTCTCGCCGCCCCGCACCGCGCGAATCAGCCGCTCGACGGCGCGATCGAGGTCGAGCATCGCCGACGGCTCATGCAGCTGGTCGAGCCGCGGCCGCAGGTACCGCTTCGCCTCCTCTGGGGCGACGTAGCCGCGCGCGACGAGCAGTCGGCAGATGAGCGGCGGAAGGCTGAGCGCGTGGACGAGCGCGGCGACCGCGCTCTCGTCCACCGGCGGAGGCGCGCTCCACCGCGGACGCGGGCGCGCGTGGGCACCGGTCGCGGTGCCGATCGTGTTGTGCGGAGCAGCGGATGCAGTCACCTGCGCAAGCTACCGGGGGCGATTGGCCGCTACAAGCATCGCCCCCCCGCCGGAAGAATCAGACTTTTGCCGCGACGGGCTCGGGCGCCGGCGCGTAGATCATGACGCCACAGGCTTCGCACATCTCGATCGCGCCGGTGCGCGACATCTCCAGCCGGCGCTGCACCGGCAGCTTGGTATCGCAGCTTCCGCATGCGCCATTGATCAGCGGGAAGAGCGACTGTCCGCGCCGCCGCCGGCGGACCTTTTCATAACGGCCGAGCAGCGGCTGGCTGACTCGCTTCGCCGAACCGTCGCGCTTCATTCGCGCATGGCGAAGGTCCGCCTCGATCGTGTGGCGTTCGCCGGCGATCGCCGTGCGCTCCGCCTCCTGCGACGACTCGATCTCGGCCATCGCCTGCTCGGCCTCGGCGAGGCGCGCCTTCGCATCCTCGACGCGGACGGTGGCGCGAGCGGCTTCGCTCTCGGCGTCGCTCGCGATCTTCCGCGCCTGGTCGAGCTGCGCGCTCGCGGCGGTCGCCTCGCGAACGTTCGTGATCGAGTCGAGCTGCTTCTGGTTGCGCTCCTGCAGCGTCCGGCTCGACGACGCGCGGGTCTTCGCCTGGATCAGCTTCTCCTGCTCGGCGGCGAGCGTGGTTCGCGCCCGCTCGAGCGTCGCCGCCGCCGTTTCCCGCGTCCGCTCCAGCACCTGCAGTCGCGGCTCGAGCGACCGCAGGCGTGCTTCCAGTGCTTCGACTGCCGAATCCTCCCCTTCCAACGCCACCAGCGCGATCACGTCCGGTTGCACACCAACCTCCTCGTCTCTGTCATTGCGTTCGAGCCTCGTGCCTAACGGTCAGGCTCGCCGCTTTCGAAATCCCTGTGTTCGGAAACTCTTTCCACCCAAGGCGCGCTTCTCGTCGCGCAACTTCTTCGCGCGGGCCGTCAGCGCGTCCTTCTCTTCGTCAGCGGCAATCGAGCGTTCCCGCTCGATGCGCTCCATCTCCTCGTCGATCTCGCGGATGCGAAGGCCATTCAGCGCCTGCGTGATCGTCGCCGTCGGGTCCCCGATCGATTCCGGCTCGACGAGTACCTCTTCCTGCAGCACTCGGACCGTCTCATCGTCGAGGCCGGCCGCGATCGTTTCGAGCGAGGCGTCTTCGCCCACCTGCAGGAGCATCCTGAAGATGCGTCCGTACGCCGGCACGCGAAAGCCATCGGGCCCAATCCGCTCGGCAACCGCGTCGACACTGCCCCGCTGGTGCATCAGCGCGCGCAGGAGCTCGCGCTCGGTGAGCGCGCCTGGCTGCGACGTCCGTCCCCAGCCGCGGATCGACGGCCGTTCTTCGGGCTGATTCCACCCGCGCCGCCGTTCGCCGCTCCGCGGCCGGAAGGGCCGCCGCTGGAACTGCTCCTGGAAGCCCGGCTCGTCGGGTGGCGGCGCATCGTTCATCCCCGGCGGCGGACCCATCGCCTCGCCGCGCGGCGCACGAGCGTCTTCCGACGCTGCGCCGGAGTCGCGGCGCGCTCGGGATGCACCGCTCCGCGATGGATTCCGCTTCGCCTCTTCGGCGAGGAGCTCGCGGCTCACCCCCGATGCCTCGCTCGCCCGGGCGATGTAGATGTCGCGCATCAGCGGATCGGCCGTCGCGCGGATCGTCGGGAGGAGGCGGTCGAGCGCGCGCCGTTTCCCGGCGAGGTCGCCGAACCATCCAGCGCGCTCGAGGATCTGCACCTTCCGCTCGAACAGGTCGACGGCCTCGCCCAAACGCGCGCGCAGTCCGTCAGCCCCATGGTGGGCGACGTAGCTGTCCGGGTCCTCGCCGTCAGGCAGCGTGACCACGTGCACCGCCGCGCCCTGGCGGAGCAGCTCGTCTCCCGAGCGGAACGCCGCCTTCTGCCCCGGCGGATCGGCGTCGTAGAGCAGGTAGACCTTCTGCGCATACCGCGTGACCAGCTGCGCCTGCGTCTCGGTGAGCGCCGTGCCTAACGGCGCGACGACCTCCTCGATGCCGGCCGCCATCAGCCGCATCGCGTCGAAGTACCCCTCGACGACGAGCATCCGCTCCTCGCGCCGCGCCGCGAGCTTGGCGACGTTCAGGCCGTAGAGGAGCTTCCCCTTCGTGAACACCGGCGTCTCCGGCGAGTTCAGGTACTTCGGCTCGCCCTCGCCGATCACCCGCCCGCCAAAGCCGACGTGCCTGCCTAACGCGTCGAAGATCGGGAACATCAGCCGCCGCCGGAACCGTGGCCGCGGCTCGCTCGCTTCCTCCGGCTTGACCATCAGCCCGCCGTCGAGCAGCGCTGCGTCCTCGTAGCCGAGCGCGTTGAGCGCGGCGCGCATCAGCCCGATCTCGCGCGGGGCGAACCCTAACGCGAAGCGGTCGGCGACCTCGCGGCTGATCCCGCGCTGCGCGAGATATTCGCGCGCCGGCTCGGCGCCGGCGTCCTCCCAGAGCACCCGCGTGAAGTATTCGGCGGCCGCGGCGTTCATCTCCCAGAAGCGAGCGCGCGGGTCGGGCCCTTCGCGATGCGACCGCTCCACCTCGCGGATCTCGATCCCCGACTTCTCGGCGACGAGCCGCACCGACGCCGGCCAGTCGAGCCCGAGCCGCTTCTGGAGAAAGGTGAAGACGTCCCCACCCTCGTGACAGACGAAGCAGTAGTAGATCTTCTTCTTCGGCGAGACCGAGAAATTGCGATTCGTTCCCTGGTGGAAGGGACATGGCCCGCGATAGTCGGTGCCCGTCCGCTTGAGTTCGACGTACTCGCCGATCACGCCGACGATGTCGGCACTCTCGCGGATCTGCTCGATCTGGTCGTCGGGGATCATCGCGCCCGCGCCCCCGCGCTGGTGTCGCTGCGCGGCGTCACAGCTCCGCCACCGTGACTCCGGTACCGCCCTCGTTCCACGCGCCATTCCGGAAGCTGCGAACGCGAGTGTCCTTGCCGAGCATCTCGGCAACCATCGCCCGCAATGCGCCGGTCCCCTTGCCGTGGATGATCCGCAGCTCCTTCAGGTCAGCACGGATGGCCGAGTCGACGGCGTGAAGCACTGCCGTCTCGGCCTCATCGGCGCGCATGCCGCGGAGATCGATCTCCGTCGGCGCGTGGACTTCAGGCGCGTCGCCGACGAGCGTGACCGCCCGCTCCGACGGTTGGCGCGTCATGCGACGCAGGCTCGCCGCCGGAACCGCGAGCTTCATCACGCCGACCGCGACCACTACCTCGTCGTCGCGGACGTCGATCACCCGTCCGGTCTTCCCGCCTAACGTCGCGACTTCGACGGTATCGCCCTCGCGCAGCGGCTGGCCGTCACCGCTCTCCCGCTTGTCCTCGACCTGCCGATGACGGTCGAGGCGCGCCAGCGCCGCGCTCTGATCCTCGGCCATCCGCTCGACGCGCTGTCGCGCACTCCGCGCGGCGTCGTCGCTCTCCGCGGCCGCCGACCGCCGCAGCTCGGCGATCGTGCGCTCGATCTCGGCGCGCGCGTCGAGCAGGTAGCGCCGCGCCTCCTGCCGCGATGCCCGCTCCACCTCGCGCTCCCGTTCGCGGACATGCAGCTCCCGCTCGGCGAGTCGCTGCGCCCGCTCTCGAGCCTCGCTCGACATCGCCGCGGTCTCGCGCTCGCGCGCGGTCAGCTCGGTATCGCGCCGCTCCAGCGACTCGATCAGCGCCGTCGCGTTGCGCTCGTCGATCGGGAGCCGCTCTTCGGCGCGAGCGATCACCGGCTCGGGAAGATTTAGTCTCTTTGCGATACTAATTCCGTACGACCGGCCCGGGATGCCCTTGATCAGCCGGTACGTCGGCGCGAGCGCCACCGCGTCGAACTGGAGCGACGCATTGACGACGCCGCCGTTCTCGCCGGCGAGCTGCTTCAGCGCACCGAGGTGTGTCGTCGCGAGGGTGAGCACGCCGCGCGTGGTCAGCGCCTCGAGGATCGCCCCGCCTAACGCGGCCCCTTCGACCGGGTCGGTCCCCGACCCCAGCTCGTCGACCAGGGCCAGCGACCGGTCGGTCGAGAGCCGGAGGATCTCGCCGAGGTTGCGCAGGTGCGCGCTGAAGGTGGACAGCGAAGCCTCGATCGATTGCTCGTCGCCGATGTCGGCATAGAC
>JAICUE010000317.1 GCA_025936015.1 Gemmatimonadaceae bacterium | reverse complement strand
GCGCGATCGACCCGTTCATCGAAGCGTGGCTGACACGCGGATCGAACGGCGCGGACGCCTCGTGAGCGACGACCTGAACTTCGTCCAGCGCGCCCGGCGGGAAAAGCTCGCGGCGATCGAGGCGTTAGGCATCGCGCCGTTTGCCTACTCGTTCGATCGGACGCACACCGCGGCCTCGGTGCTCGCGTCCGCTCCTGAGGGCACGGAAGAGGGTCCCTCGGTCAGCGTAGCGGGCCGGTTGGTGGCCTGGCGCGGGCACGGCAAGACGATATTCGCCCACCTTGCCGATCTCTCCGGGCGAATCCAGCTCTACTTCCGGCGCGACCAGCTCGGGGACGAGGTATTCGCCCTGCTCGAGCAGCTCGACATCGGCGACCTGCTCGGCGCGACCGGGCCGGTGTTCCGCACGCGCACAGGAGAGACGACGATCAGGGTCGAGCGGGCGACGCTGCTCGCCAAGTCGCTCCGTCCGCTGCCGTTAGGCAAGGAAGAGGTGATCGACGGCCAGACGGTCAGGCACGGCGCGCTCGAGGATTCCGAGCAACGCTCGCGGCAGCGCTACGCCGATCTCGCGGTCCACGCCGAGGCGCGGGCGCTGTTCGTCGCGCGGACGCGGATGATATCGGCGATCCGGGGATACCTCGATGGACTCGGATATCTCGAGGTCGAGACGCCGGCGCTGCAGCCGCTGTACGGCGGCGCGGCGGCGCGGCCGTTCACGACGACGCATAACGCGCTCGACATGCAGCTCTACCTCCGAATCGCCGATGAGCTGTACCTCAAGCGATTGATCGTCGGCGGGATGGAGCGCGTCTACGAGATCGGTCACGACTTCCGGAACGAGGGGATCGACCGGACGCACAACCCCGAGTTCACGATGCTGGAGTTCTACGAGGCCTACGCCGATTACACGACAATGATGTCGCGGGTGGAGCAGCTGCTGGTGCGCGCCGCCGATGCGGTGAAGGCGACGCCCGAAATCGCGCCTAACGTTCCGGCATTGCACCCTCCGTTCGCGCGGATCTCGTGGTCGGAGTCGCTGGCCACCGCGCTCGGCGCTGATGCGATGGCGATGAGTGAACAGGAGCTTCGGACATCGGCGCGACGCGTCGGAATCGAAAAGGTGGAGACGATGAGCCGGCCGAAGCTCCTCGACGAGCTGTTCGGCGCGCTCGTCGAGGCGAAGATTGTCGAGCCGACGTTCGTCATCGACTATCCTGTGGAGCTGTCACCGCTGGCGAAGCCGAAGCGGGGAAACCCGGTGCTCACCGAGCGCTTCGAGCTCTTCGCCAACGGGAAGGAGCTGGCGAACGCCTTCAGCGAATTGAACGATCCTATCGATCAACGGAACCGGTTCGAGGCACAGGCCCGGCTTCGCGCGGCGGGCGATGAAGAGGCGGTCGGCGTCGACGAGGATTATCTCCGCGCGATGGAGTACGGAATGCCTCCGACCGGCGGGGTCGGCATCGGAATCGACCGGCTGGTGATGTACCTGACCGGGACGGCGAATATTCGCGATGTGATACTATTTCCAACGCTGCGCCCCGAGTGAGCGCGTGATGCGGGCACTCGAACTGTCGATCGCCTGGCGCTACCTGCGGAGCCGCCGCGGTTCGAAGCTGCTGTCGCTGATCAGCGTCATCGCGATCGGCGGGATCACCGTCGGCGTCAGCGCGCTGGTGGTCATCATCGCCGTGATGAACGGATTGCAGAACGACCTGCGAGAAAAGATCCTGGTTGCAAGCCCGGACGTGCGGGTGCTGACGTTCGGCGACGACATGCGCATGGATGATTGGGAAACGACGCTGGCGAAGGTCAAGAAGCAGAAGGGCGTCGTCGCGGCCGCGCCATTCGTGCTGACGCAGGCGATCCTCAGGGCGGGGCACGACTACAAGGAGGGCGTGCAGGTCGAAGGCATCGAGCCGCAAGGTCCAGGTGTCGTCGACGTGACGTCGGTGCGCCAACACGCACTGCGCGGGAACAACTTCAAGTTCCGCACTGCCGCCGGCGAACTGCGCGGGGCAGTGCTCGGGAAGCTCCTCGCCGAACGCATGAACGCCTTCCCTGGCGACCAGATTACCCTGCTGTCCGCATCCGGGTCGGAGCTCAATCCGGTGACGGGGATGCCGACTGCGCAGGTCACCTCGCTCGAGGTGACAGGGCTGTTCGAGACGGGGATGTACGAGTATGACAACACGTACGTATTCGTCCCGATCAGCATCGCGCAGCAGGTCGCTGGCATCGGGAAGTCGGTAACCGGAATCGAGGTTCGAACGGCGGATCGCTGGAAGGCGTCGGAAGTTTCGAGCGCACTCTCGGACACGCTGGGCTTCCCGTATCGCACGCTCGACTGGCAGGAGCAGAACCAGAACCTCTTCCAGGCACTGAAGCTCGAGAAGCTCGGGATGAGCGTAATCCTCCTGCTGATCATGATGGTTGCCGCCTTCAACATCGTGAGCACGCTGACGATGGTCGTGGCGGACAAGACGCGTGAGATCGGGATTCTCCGCGCGATGGGCCTCCGCACCGGCGCGATCCGTCGGATCTTCCTGGTGCAGGGGATGGTGATCGGGATCGTTGGCACCGGACTTGGTCTCATCCTCGGCGTCAGCCTCGCCATGGTGCAGGAGCATTTCAAGCTGATCAAGCTGGATCAGAGCGTGTATTTCATCGACCACCTGCCGGTATCGCTGCAGATCGGCGACCTAGTCCTGATCGTGCTGATGAGTCTCCTCATACCGGTGCTCGCGACGTGGTATCCCGCGCGGCAGGCGTCGCGGCTGCTACCGGTCGAGGCAATCCGACACGAATGACGGTTCTCGAGGCGCGTGCACTCGCGAAAACGTACCGCGGCGGCGATGGCGGCTTGATTGCGGTGCTCGACGGTGCGAATCTCTCGGTAGCGCGCGGCGAGATGGTCGCGATCGTCGGTGCGAGCGGCGCGGGGAAGAGCACGTTGCTGCACATCCTCGGCGCGCTCGACGTTCCGGACAGCGGAACCGTCAGCCTCGACGGACAGACGCTGTCCGGCATGAGCGACAACGCGCTCGCCGAGTTGAGGAACAGGAAGGTCGGTTTCGTGTTTCAGTTTCATCACCTGCTGCGCGAGTTTTCCGCGTTGGAGAATGTGATGATGCCGCTTCGAATCGCCGGCGCGTCGGAGGCGGACGCGGCTCGGCGTGCGGCGGCTCAGCTCGAACGAGTGGGGCTCGCGGGACGGATGCACCACCGGCCTGCCGAGCTCTCAGGCGGTGAGCAGCAGCGAACCGCGGTCGCGCGGGCGCTGGTGGTCGAGCCGGCGGTGCTTCTTGCTGATGAGCCATCGGGGAACCTCGATCACTTCAACAGCGAGCGGCTGCACGACTTGTTCGCGACGTTGGCGCGGGACGCATCGGTGGGCATCGTCGTCGTCACACATAACCGTGCGCTTGCCGGTCGGGCGACGCGCGTTCTGGTTCTGGAAGATGGAAAACTCGGCGAAGCCGATGTCACGGAGGTAGTCGCTGGATGATCTGCGATAGCTGCAAGGAGCGGGATGCGGTGGTGCATCTCACCCAGATCGTCGACAACGCCGTCACCAAGCTCGATCTCTGCGAGAAATGCGCAGCGGAGAAGGGTGTGGAGACGAGCGGAGGGCTGCCCGCCCATCCGCTCGGGCAGTTCCTCGCCGACGTGCAGCAGCAGACGAGCCTCTCGGCCGGGGAAGTCGGGCGCTGCACCTTTTGCGGCGCGTCGATGAAAGACTTCCGAGCGTCGGGGCGACTTGGCTGTCCGCGGTGTTACACCACCTTCGAGGGAAGCCTGCGCGAGCTGCTTCGCCGCGTGCACGGCCACTCGCGCCATGTCGGGCGCAGTTACGACGCTCCGGAACCGGTGCGACGAGAGCAGGATTCCATTCGCGGTGAGCTGCGCGAGCGCCTGCGCCGCGCGGTCGAGAGCGAGCAGTTCGAGCTGGCCGCCGAGCTGCGCGACAAGATCCGGGTGCTCGACGAGTGACCATCGACCTGTCTCTGCTGCCTGACGGTGGGGTGAGTTGGCTCGATGCCTCGGGCGCCAACTCGGACATCGTGCTCTCGACGCGCATTCGTCTCGCGCGGAACGTCGACGGCTTCGCCTTCACGTCACGGGCGCGGGAGGGCGAGCGGCTTCGCGTCCTC
>JAICUE010000449.1 GCA_025936015.1 Gemmatimonadaceae bacterium | reverse complement strand
GCGGGATACTCCTTCTCGACGGTGACGCCGGTGCCGACGGCGCTCCCGCCGATGCCGAGGTCGCGGAGGTAGTCGGCGGCTTCGCGAACGCGCCGCACTGCGCGGTCGAGCGAGCCGGCATACGCCGTGAACTCCTGGCCGAGGCGAATCGGCATCGCGTCCTGCAGGTGGGTGCGGCCAGCCTTGACGATGTGGTCGAACTCCCTTCCCTTTGCGGCGAGCGCATCGCGAAGTCCGCTGAACGCGGCGTCCAGCGCGCCTAACCGCGACAGTGCGGCAAGACGGATGTTGGTCGGAATCGTGTCGTTGGTGCTCTGCGCCATGTTCACATGGTCGTTCGGATGCACCGGCTTGTACTCGCCGCGCTTACCGCCGAGCAACTCGTTGGCGCGATTGGCGAGCACCTCGTTGACGTTCATGTTGTGCGAGGTCCCGGCGCCCGCCTGATAGGGATCGACGACGAACTGATCGCGCCACTTTCCCGCGAGCACTTCGTCGGCCGCCTTGATGATCGCGTCGGCGAGCTTCGCGTCGAGCCGGCCCGTTTCCTTGTGCGTCATGGCCGCGGCCTTCTTGATCCAGACCTGCGCGGTCACGAACGGCTCGAGGGGCTTGAGCCCACTGATCGGAAAGTTCTGTACGGCGCGAAGCGTCTGCACGCCATAGAGCGCATCGGCGGGAACCTGAAGCGTTCCGAGTGGATCCTTCTCGGTGCGGAAGGCGTCAGCCATGATTGCGACTCCTGAAAGGTGAAGCGATGGGAAGCGCGCCAGTCGCGGCGCAGCATTTTCGCCTTGAAATATACCGCCGTCATCACGCCTCACGATCGGCGACGCAAAAAAAAAAAGCGGAGCCCTGGTGGGCTCCGCCTCTTTTCATTCCGGCATGATTACGGCTGCTTCACCATGGTGGTGTCGATGCGCGTGACGATCACTGCGACACCGTCGGCGATGTTCGCGCCGATGGTGTTGAAGCGGCTCATCACGACCTGGCGAGCGACCGGAGTCGAATCGACGCCTGCATCCTCCCATCCGGTGAGGTACTGCCGCGGGATGGTGAAATCTCCGTCGTCGATTGCGATGCAGCGCAACTCCATGTTCGGATCGGCGACCGTTCCGTCGGAATACTGCAATGCGATCTGCATGCGCGTCGGGCTGGCCGCGGGCAGGCCCGTCCACTGGACACGGATGCCCTGGCCGACGATCGAGTCGTCCACGGGCTGCGCGACAAAGGGCGGCACGCTCGCCGTCCCGACGTTGAATGCGGGAAAGCCGCCCGCCGCGCCAGTGACGTCGAACCGGATCGAGTCGGTGCCCGCACTGAGCGCCGGGCGCGACCCGTTGATGTATTGCACGAGCCCATTGGCGACATTCGACGCCGTCAATGCGACGGTCCGCGTGGTCGTGTCGACGCTGCCCTTCAGGGTCATCGACACCGCGCCGGGGTCGAGGTTCGCGCTGTTCGGCGTAGTGATCACGCCACTGTCGACGACGATCGGGCCGGCCTGGTCGCAGCCTTCGCTCAGCGCGTAGCTCGGGAGGACACCCGAGACGCGATCCTTGATGAAGATCGCGGTCGCGACGGGGATCAGCGTGCTCGAGTCGCCGCTGTGCAGCTCGCGTACGTCGATGAACGAAAACGGACGCGGGTCGCCGGCATCGGTGGACGAGAGACACCCAGCGGTGAAGGCGGACGCGATGATGGCCGCGACGGTCAACGATCGATGATTCATTGATCTCCTCGAGAAATGAAAGCTGCTAACGCGTGACTGGAATGTGCAGCGCTTCAGCAAACCGGTTGAAATAGTTGAACAGCGCGATGACTGCCGTGATCTCGACGATCTGGCCAGCCGACCAGTGCCGCGCGAGCCCCTCGTACACCACATCGTCGACGGTGCTCCCCGTCGGGGTCACCATCTCTGCATACCGAACCGCGGCGGCATCGGCGTCACTCAGCTCGGCGAGATCACCGCGTTCGAGCGCTGCGATCGTCTGCTCCGTCGCACCCATCCGCCTTGCCAAGGCGGTATGAGAAGTCAGTCAATAGACGCAGCCATTGATCTGCGATACCCGAACCGAGAGCAATTCCTTCAAGAGCTGCGGGACGGTGCCCTTGCCCATCACCGCTTTCATGTGGGCATACAGCGTTTCCACGATCTCGGGCCGGTGCGCCGCGACGCGAAAGAGATTCGGCACGACGCCGCCTCGCTCCTTCCCGATCGCATCGAGCGCGGGACGGGCTCTCTCGTCCACACGTTCTGGCGTCAGGCGCTCGACGCGCGATTCAACGTGCTCGTTCATGAAGTTCTCCTCAGGGTTGCGGCGGCGCCACTCGCGTTGACTGCTGCACCGATCACCGCGACGCCGAGCCAGAGCACGCTCGCCATGTGCAATCGACCGAAGGCGATTCGCCGCGAATCCGTCGCCGGAATCGATTCGACTGGTCCTTCAATCGTTGCACGTACGCGCTCGATCCGCGGCGCGACGATCAACTGTGCGCCGGCGCAGGATACCGCGACGATGAACCCGCCAACCGTGCCCCGCGTCACGAGCCGGCCGCGATTCGCCCATGCCGCGGTTGCGAGAAGGGCCAACCCGATGGCGATCCCCGCATAAAACAAGGGCGGAAGCACCGCACCGACGAGTGCACCGGCGAGCGTTCGCGTCGGCAGCGCGGCGAAGGCCGCCGGTGCAACGACGGCGACGAACAACAGCGCGGCGCCGAGCCAG
>JAICUE010000579.1 GCA_025936015.1 Gemmatimonadaceae bacterium | reverse complement strand
GTCCAGTCGCAGAGCGCGTACGCTCCCGGCCCGACCCTCGACGCGGCACGCGTCGGGCTGAGTCTCGCGGCCCGTTCGAGTCCAGTCCAGACGCGCGCCGCGGGCACGACGCTGAATCGTGCGGGAAACGTGGTGGCGAGCACGGCAGCGGGTGCGCTCGCCGGATGGTTTGCCTTCACAATCACCGTGGGGGCGTTGGCCTCCGACCACGGTGCGCCGTACAAGCGGGAGCGTCGGCGATGGATGATCGACGGGGCGGCGTTAGGCGCGTTGATTGGTGCCTTTTCTCCAATAGAGCACCATCGCTATGGCGCTGCCGCCTGGTGAGCGAGCGATGGGTTGCGACGCTTCCGTCATGCCGGCTTCCGGGACATCGCCACTCGCCCTGGTCGGCGCGGCCTGAGCTTATCGGCGTGTCGGGATTGCAAGGAATTGCCGGGATTCTTGACAACCTCGTGCCCGGACTGTAACCGTTTCCAGCCGCGCAATCACGGCGCGGTTCACAGGGTCAGTTCCGAGGTCCGTCCCCCCCACGGTCCCCTCACTCGCGTTCGCGGGGTGTATGGCCGTCACGATCCGAGACGTCGCACGGGTTGCCGGGTATTCGGTCGCCACGGTCTCCCGCGTGCTCAATGGCAGCGGGCCGGCCGCCGACGAGACGCGGCGCCGCGTCCGCGAAGCGGCGAAGTCGCTCCGCTTCTCGCCTAACGTTGCGGCGCGGAGCCTGAGCACGAGCCGGACGCACACGCTCGGCGTCCTCCTCCCCGACCTCCACGGGGAGTTCTTCTCCGAAGTCATCCGCGGCGTCGATCACGCCGCGCAGCGTCAGGGCTACCACGTCCTCGTCTCGAGCTCGCACAACGCCCCCGCCGAGATCTCGGCGGCACTGGCGACGATGCGCGGCCGGGTCGATGGGGTGGCGATCATGTCACCGGTGCTCGACGCCCGCACCCTCGCCGCCGAGCTCCCGCCGAGCCTCCCGCTGGTGCTGCTCAACTGCGCCGCCGGGCAGGAGGACGTCGACGCGCTCGACATCGACAACCACGGCGGCGCGCTGGCGATGACGCGGCACCTCATCGCGTTAGGCAGGCGGCGCATCGCCTTCCTCCGCGGGCCGCGCGGAAACGCCGACGCCGAGTCGCGGCTGCGCGGCTATCGCGACGCGCTGCGCGAGGCGGGGATCGCGCCGCGTCGCGAGTGGGAGTTCGACGGCGATTTCCAGAAGGGCGCGGGGCTAGCCGTGGTCGAGCGGCTGCTGGCGACCTCGCCGCGTCCCGACGCGCTTTTCGCGGCGAACGACTCGATGGCGATCGCGGCGATGAGCGGACTGCGCGACGCGGGGCTGAAAGTGCCTGACGATGTCGCGGTGACCGGCTTCGACGACATCCCGGTCTCGCGCTACGTCCATCCAGCGCTGACGACCGTCCGGGTCGACATCGCCGGACTTGGCGCGCGGGCGGTGCGGACGCTGATCCACGCGGTGGCGCACCGGAACGAGCATGCGCGGGTGCGGGAGACGCTGAGCACGGAGCTGGTGGTGCGGGCGTCGTGCGGGGCGGGCG
>JAICUE010000286.1 GCA_025936015.1 Gemmatimonadaceae bacterium | reverse complement strand
TGGTCACCCGGCCGCCGCTGACGCCGAGGACGATGCGTACGGGTCCGGGCTCGCAGGCCGACAGGTCGGTGCCCCAGTTGAACGACCCGTTCATCGAATCCCCGACCCGGATGTAGCTGTGCCCATCGCCGCACGCATCCTCTCGCGACGGGAACTCGAACTGGACGGTTCCATCCTTCACCGCGGCAACGCGCGTCGCGAGCGCTTGCTGCGCCGCTGCCGGCCTGGCGACCGCGAGCGCCAGCACCAGGCCGGCCCCGGCTGCGACTGCATGGCGGGCGGTCACCGTTAGGCCTGACGCTCCCGCTCGATGATCGCTCGTCGTCATGGCCGGGTCACCAAATCGGAGATCGCCTTCGTCACGGCCGGGTCATCCTTCTGGCCGAGCCAGAAGAGCGCCTTCTTCCGCAGCGATACGTCGCCGTTGCCGGTCGCGATCGACATCAGCTTCCGGGTCGCCGCTTCGTCGTCGCGTTGCGACAGGACGAAGATCGTGTGCTCCTTGACGCTGCGATCCTGCACGCTGTCGTAGAAGCGGGCGATCTCGTCAGTCGAGACATCTCCCTGCCCTGCCCAGAAGATCGCCTTCTTCCGCGCTTCGACCGGCGCGCGCTCGTCGCCCGCGACCGTGAGCAGCCACTGCCTGCTGGTGCTGTCGTCGCTGTGCGACATCACCATCAGGATCTGGTCGCGAATCTTCTCGCTCGTCACCTTGCTGAACAGGTCGCGGAGGAAGCGATAGTCGTCGGCAGTCGCGGCGTCACCCTCGCCGAGGCTGAAGACGGCGCGTGCACGCAGGTTGGCGGGCGCGGATTCGTCGCCCGCGATCGACCGAACCTCGGCGCGGCCACGGGCATCGTCGGACTGGCCGAGCCAGAATACCGCCTTCGCGCGGAGCTCGTCGGCGTAATGGCCGTGGGCGACCTCGATGAGCGTTGGCGCCCCGGCGCCGTCAGGCAGGCGCGACAAGGCGAACAGCGCTGCATCCGCGACACCCTTTTTCCCGCTGTCACTCGTTGTCGCCAACGCGGCCAGCGGCTTCGCGAACGATGCATCGCCGAACTCGCCGAGCCAGCTCACGGCGCGGCGTCGCGTCTCGGTCGGCGCCGACGTGCGCTGCGCGAGCGCGAGCAGCCGCGAGTTGATGTCGATGCTGTCGGCGATCGCCGCGGCGAGCAGGATATTCCGCGCGCGATTTCCATCGAGCCTTTCGGCGAGATCGAGGAAAAACGTTGCTGCCTGCGGCGCGGACACGACCCCGAGGTCGACGACATGTCCAGTGCTCGCTCCCCAGCTTCCTCCGACGCGGGTTCGCACCGACTCGATGCCGTCGGCGCCCTGCGCCAGGCTGACGCGGGCCGCTCCAGGCTTGCAGCGGCTGCTCGTCCATCGCCCGTAGGACTCCATCGATGGATACATCGTGAACATGTCCCCGATCGCGACCGTCTTCTCACCGTCACCGCAGACTCCAGCGCGGGTCGCGTACGTCATCCGGACTTCGCCCGCGCCGGCGGCCGCGACGCGCTGGGCGAGCGACTGTGCGCCGGCCGCCGAAGCGCCTAACGTCAGCGCGACGGCGAACGGGCTCGCGACAACAATGAAGCGTGTCATTGGTTGATGAGCTCCAGCAAAAGGTCCTTCGCGCGCGGATCGTTCTTCTGCGCGAGCCAGAAGAGCGCCTTCTTCCGCATCTCGATGTTCTTGTCGTGGCGGGCAATGTCGATCAGCTTGTCGGTGGCCGCCGATTCGCGGCGCTCGGAGAGGACGAACGCGAACTGCTCCTTGAGCTCCTGGTCATCGAGCTTGTCGTAGAGCCCGACCAGCGTGTTGATGTCGAGGCTGTGCCGCTGCCCCGCCCAGAACAGCGCCTTCTTGCGAACCTCGATCGGCTGCTTCGTATTCTGGACGACGCCCAGCATCCACCGTGTTCCCTCCTCGCCCGGCGCCTCGGACATCGCCTGGATGATCGCGTTCTGGATCTCCTCGCTGTTCGTCTTGTCGAACAGCTGTTCCAGGAACGCCGAATTCTCCGGAGTGCGACTCGCCGATTGGCCGAGCCAGAACACGGCCTTTGCCCGGAGCTCCTCCGGCGCGTTCGACTGCGCGTAGGCACGAAGGATCTCCGCGCCACGCGAGCTGTTCGTGTTGGAGAGCGCGAAGATCGCCTTCTCCTGCACCTCTTCGTCCTTCGAGCCATGGAGGATCGAGTCGAGCGCGCTGATCGCCCGCTCCGAGTGCACCTCCGAGAGCCAGAACACCGCCTGGCGGCGAACCTCGATGTCCGGATCGTTGCGAGCCGCGGCGAGGAGGATGTCGGCACTCTCGTCGCTCTGCTTCTGCGCAACGAGGAACACCGCCTTGCGGCGCAGGGCGACGGAGCATGTGTCGCGCCGGGCGAGCACCTTCTTGAGGATCGGGATCGCGCGCTCGGAGTCCATCTGCAGCAGTGCGTTCAGCGCCGCGATGCGCATGTCGCTGTCATCGTCTTCGTTCGCGCAGTCGCCGGTCGCGGCACTTCCATTTGCGGCCGCGCTCCCGTCACCGGCGTCGACCCCTTCGAGTCCCGCGCGCGCAGCCGCGGCGCCCGCACGTGCGGCGTCCGCCCCAGCGCGAGCCGCATCGGCGCTGGCCCCCGCGGCATCGATCAATGCGCGCACGGCCTCGGGATCGCCGCCATGGGCGAGCGCTCCCTGGATGCGCACCGCAAGCGTCCCCGCATCGTTGTTGTTCGCCGCGTTCGGGAAGCGGCGCTGCTGTTCCTGGATGACCGTCAGCGCGGTTCGGAGGTCGCGCTCGTTCCCCGTGCGAGAGAGCGAGAACGCCTGGTAGTACATCGCATCCGCGACGTACTGCGACTGCGGATACTTTCGCTGGAGGTCGCGGAACAGCTGCGCCGCGCGCTTGTAGTCGCCCTGGTTGAGCGCCTCACGCGCGACGCGGTAGAGCGAATCCGCCGGATCGTCGGGCCTGACGCGTTCCCACGAGCGCGTCGCGGTTTCGGTCGCGCCGCTTTCGTAGGCCGACGTCCGCACGACGACCGCGTCCCGCCGGCCGAGCCCTCCCTGTGCCGCCACCGCGCTCAGGGCGATGGCAATGGTCGTGATCACACGCATTGATCTTCTCCGTCTCAGGTGTCAGGCGAGAGCGCCCGAAGTCTTGTCATGATCTGACGATGCCTGACGGCATCCTCGATGAGTCCGAGGTCGGCTGCCTGACCGTGCGCCCCCGGAAGGCGCGCAATCTGGGCGAGCACGAGCTCGAGATCCTCCAACAACCGCTTGAGCTGCGGGTCGCGGCCCGCGGGTGAATCGATCAGCATCCGGGTGGTACCGAGCAGGTCGCCGGCCCACACCGCGATGGTCGTGTCCTGCCGCCCGGCGCGGACGTCGCTCCGCAGTGAGACGAGCAGCGCTTCGGTCGTGACGAGATGCTGGATCGCCGCGACGCGGTACGGCCGTGCGGCGTCCGCCGCCGCAGCCGGCCGTGAAGCCGGGAGCGCCGCTGCGCGGGTTCGCTGCGCTGCGGCGCCGTTAGGCGCGAGCGCGACGGCCGTCGCTGCAACGTGCCCGGCGTTGCTTGGGGGAATCGGCGACTTGATGACCGGGCCGACACCGTCGTTGCCGTTATCCGCCGCTGGCAGCTGCGCCGCGGCACCTGTGGCTGCCGCAGCCGCGACAGTCGCGGGTGCTGGCGCGGGGTTTGGCGTGCGCGACTCGCGGCCGATCAGCACGCCGAGCATCAGCGTCGCCGCCAGCCCGAGCACGACGGCGAACGTGCGCCGATGCCGAGTGCGGAGCGGAATGACCCGCACCGGCATGTCCGGCGCGTTGACCCGGGTGTCGCCGTTAGGCGCGCCCGCCATCGGCGCGCCAGGCGCCGCGCGGCGAGCCGCCGCGATCGCGGCCCACATCTCGGCGCGCGGTGTCTCGGGCGGGCTGTTGTGCTCCGGGGCCGCCTCCTGCAGCAGCTCGTCGAACCGGTCGTCGCTCGTCATGCCCATTCTCCCGCGAATGCCTGCAGTGCGTCACGGAGCTTTGCCCGTGCCCGCGACAGTTGCGCCTTCGACGTGCCCGGCTGGACGCCAAGCACCTCGCCGATCTCCTCGTGCGTGTAACCCTCCGCGTCGTGCAGGAGGAACACCGTCCGATATCCCTCCGGCAGCGCGGCGATCGCCGCGGCGAGCCGCTGCTTCAGGTCCGGCTCCGCCTCGCGGCGCGTCGTGCCTAACGTCATCGCGTCGTCCAATGGAGCCTCCCGCTGCCTGAGCGTCTTCACCTTTCGCATCCCGTTGAGGATCACCGACACCGCGATCGAATGCAGCCAGGTCGAGAACTTCGATTCGCCGCGGAAATCGTTCAGCCGGCTGAAGGCGCGGATGAACGCGTCCTGCGTGAAGTCGCGCGCCAGCTCATCGCTGCCGGCAAACCTGAAGGCGAGTCGATAGATCCGATCGACGTGCGCGTCGTACAGCTCGCGCTCGGCGC
>JAICUE010000221.1 GCA_025936015.1 Gemmatimonadaceae bacterium | reverse complement strand
CGCGCGCCCGGGCGAGATCGCGATGCGCTACGAGGTCACCAACACCGGCTCGGCGCCGCTGCCCTTTCTCTGGGCGGCCAACGTCGCCATGCCGTTAGGCGAGCAGACCCGGCTGCTCCTTCCCGACAACGCCCGGTCGCGGGTGATCTCGCAGGAGGGAATCGACCTGCTCGGCGTCGGCGCGGAGCATCGCTGGCCGCGCTTCCGCACGGCGAAGAAGCTGGTCGACATGAGCGTCCCCGATTCGATCGGCGGACGTTTTGCCTGTCACCTGTCCTTCGAGCTGCCGACAGGGACGGCGACGGTGATCGAGGGGGCGCAGCGTCTCGAGCTCCGCTTCGACGTGGCCGACGTTTCACGGATCGGGCTCAACGTCAGGCGGAAGCTCGGTGGGAACAGTGCGCGGCTCGTCTCGCTGCAGCCGGCGATCGGCGTGCCCGGGGCGCTGGCCAGCGCGGCGGGTGTCGACGTCAGCGCCGCCTGGCTCGAGCCCGGTCAATCGCGGCGCTGGTCGCTCTCCTGGCGGGCAGTCGTCGACGAGCCGCTGCCGGTGCCGGACCGGGTGGCCAGCGGGCAGTGAGCGCGGGCGCGATCCACTACATCGCTCTCGGCGACTCGATGTCGATCGATCTCTATCCCGCGCTCGACGCCGGGGAGATCGACGTCGCGGTCGCGCTCGAGCGGCGGAGCGAGGCGGGCAGCGTCGCACCGTTAGGCGCGGCCTCGCTGCTCGTCCGCAACGACGACGCGCGCTGGCCGGAGTTCACCGGACGCGATCTGGCGTCGCGCTGGCCGCGGGTGTCGGTGCAGAACCTCGCGACCGATGCGGCGACGATCGGCGACGTCTTCGGCGACCAGCTCGACCAGGTGGCGGAGAGCAGCGAGGACGCGATCGTGACGATCAGCGTCGGCGGGAACGACCTGCTCAGCGCATACTCGTCGAAGCCGCGGCAGTCGCTGATGGAGCGCATCGTCACCGACATCGCCGGCGCGTACGACGCGATGCTCGATCTCGTCGTTGACCGGCTGCCGCGGGCACGGCTCGTCCTGACGACGGTGTACGACCCCTCCGACCGGATCGGAGTGATACCGGGAGTGCTCGAGGATGTCGGCAAGCTTCCGCTCAGGCACCTCGACGCGCTCAACGCGCACATTCGCGAGGCGGCCGCGTCGCGCGAGAACGCGGTCGTCGGGGATGTGTATGCGCACTTTCTCGGGCATGGAGCGAGCGTCGGACCTGAGCATCGCTGGTACTGGAAGCGATCGCTGGTCGAGCCGTCGGCGGAGGGCGCGAGCGAGATTCGGCGCGTCTGGCTCGAGGCGCTGGACATCGAGTAGCGCGCGACGTGCGTTCGGCGACTGTTCGGCGAGTTTCGCGACGGCGTCCAACTTCTTTTCACGTCGGATGACGATGCGCGGCGAGTCGCGCTGATCGCGCACGACCAATGCGCGTTTTGCCGTGACGGTGATCGCATCCCGTCCGTCATGCAGATACGCGACGACGCAGTCGCGCCCTACCGCAAGATCCGAGTTCAATGAAGCATACATGCACGTTGTTATCGCTGATCGCGACGATCGGCGCGTTGGCCACTCCGCTCGCCGCCCAGGCACCGGAGTTCACCGTGATCGTGAACGCGTCGAACCCGGTCTCCGCGCTTCCGAGGGACGATGTGGCGAAGCTGTTCCTGAAGAAGACCGTGATATGGCAAAGCGGGCAGCCCGTCGCACCGGTCGAGCTGCCGACAGCAGCGAAGACGCGCGAAGCGTTCGCACGGACAGTGCTGAACAAGTCCGTCGCCCAGGTGAAGTCGTACTGGCAGCAGCAGATCTTCTCGGGGCGCGACGTGCCGCCGCCGGAGAAGCAGAGTGAGAACGACGTCGTCGCGTTCGTGCGCTCGAATCCCGGGGCAATCGGGTACGTCTCGAAGGGGGCGGACATCGGCCGGGGAGTGAAGCCGCTCGCCGTCGAGCCGTAGGCGGCCGGCCCTTTCCGCGAGGGCCGTCGTCGAGCGCGTGGCCCGGTCGCCGGCGACGCGCCGATACCATCCCCGTAAAGAATCGTCAACTCACTGCGGATGCCACGCGTGGTGGTTCCGTGAGAACGAGTGAGCGCGCGAAGCAGCGCGCCCGCCCCACCGATACCGAATGTTTCAGTTCTGGCGAGAGCGGTTCGAACGCCTCTCCTTCCGTCAAAAACTTCAGGTCTTCCCCTGGGTGGCCGCCGGCGCACTGATGTTCGTGTGCGTCGTCGTGTTCACGATGGGACAGGTCACTGGCAGCCGGTTGACGAGCATCGAAGAGGGTTATTACCCCTCGCTGCAGAGCAACCAGTCGGAAAAGCAGACCCTCGAGTCGATTCGCACGACCTTCACCGACCTCGCGGCCGCCGGCCAGGCGGAGCGGCTCTCCGAGACTGACAGCCTGCGCGACGTCATGCTCGCCGACATCGAGTCGCAGCGCAAACGGCCGACGAACGATCCGGGAGTGCTGACGCGGCTCGACTCGGCCTTCCGCGCCTACTACGTGGTCGGACGCGATGTGGCGAGCACGATGGCGACCGGCGGTGCGCTTACCGACCAGCTTCGTGAGCGGATGAGCAGACAGGGCCAGCTGCTCAATCAGGTCCAGGGGATCATCGATGCACAGACGAGCGCGAACCGCGTCGCGATCAACGCGTCGTTCGCCTCGGCGGCGCGGATGCAGAACGCGGCGCTGCTCCTGCTCGGACTCATCACGATCCTCGTGATCTTCGCGCTCTCGCAGCTCTCGATGTTCGCGACCCGATCGGTCACCGAGCCGCTCGCCGAAGCTGTCGCGGTCGCGAACCGGCTGGCGCAGGGCGACATGACGGTCAAGGTGTCGAGCAAGGCCACCGATGAAATCGGCAAGCTGCTGCGCTCGATGGAGCAGATGATCGCGTACCTCGGCGAGATGTCGGCCGCAGCCAACGCGATCGCGCGCGGCGAGCTGTCGATGCAGGTGACGCCGCGCTCCGAGCGCGACACCTTCGGCAACGCGTTCGCGAACATGACGCAGTATCTCCGCGACATGGGCGCGGTCGCCGACCAGATGTCCGAGGGCAACCTCACCGTGCAGGTGGCGCCACGCTCGTCTGACGACAGCTTCGCCAACGCCTTCGTCTCGATGATCGGCACGCTCTCCCGCGTGATCGGCGACATGCGCTCCGGCGCGGCCGCGATCACCTCCGCGTCGCAGCAGCTCACCGCCTCGGCGCAGAGCCTGTCCGAGGGCGCGAACGACGAGGCAGCGAGTGTCGAGGAGACGACATCGTCGCTCGAGGAGATCAACACGTCGATCGCGCGCAATGCGACGAGCAGCCGCGAGATGGAACAGATGGCGCTCAAGGGCGTGAAGGACGCCGACGAGAGCGCGCAGGCGATCCAGCAGATGGTCGCGGTGATGAAGACGATCTCCGACAAGGTGTCGATCATCGAGGAGATCGCGAACCAGACCAACCTGCTCGCGCTCAACGCAGCAATCGAAGCCGCGCGCGCCGGCGAGCATGGCCGCGGGTTCAACGTCGTCGCGACCGAAGTGCGCAAGCTCGCTGAGCGAAGCCAGGCGGCGGCGAAGGAGATCACGCGGCTGACCGGATCGAGTCAGGAAGTCGCGGAGTCCTCGGGTGCGCTGCTCACGGAGCTGGTGCCGTCGATTCGGAAGACCGCGAACATCGTGCAGATGGTAGCCGCGGCATCGTCGGACCAGGCATCGGGCATCGAGCAGGTGACGCGCGCGCTCGGCCAGGTGGACGAGATCACCCAGCGCAACGCCGCCGCCGCCGAACAGCTCGCGGCGATGGCCGAGGAGATGTCGGCGCAGGCCGACACGCTGCAGCGGCAGGTGAGCTTCTTCCGGGTGATCGGCGACGGCGTCCCGGCACCGGCATATCGTCCCGTATCGGAGAGCGAACGGCCGGTAACGGCCTGACGCCGTCGGAATCAGACACGATGCGCGGGAGTCCTCGAGACTCCCGCGCATCGTGTTTTTTCCGGCGGCCATGTACAGTTAGCGGAAATGATTTTCAGCCTTCTCGTCGTGCTCGCGCTGTGCGAGGTCTATCGCCGGACGCATGGCCGGTTGCGCGCGCTCCGGCCGGCGTTCAAACGCGACGCTCACGAGCTGCGGATACGTGCGGTGAACTCGCTGCGCCGCGTGCAGCTGTGGGAATGGCTGACTGTTGCCGCGATCACGACCTTCGCGATCGTGATTCGATGGGCTCCGCTCTTCCAGCCGATCCGGTATGACGAAGCGGCGACGTGGATCGACTACGCGTCGCAGCCACTCGCACGGTCGCTCTCCGACTATCGGTTTCCGAACAATCATCTCTTCCACACGCTGCTCGTTCACCTTGTCGCGGCGCTGTTCGGGAGTGCGCCGTGGGTGCTCCGGCTCCCGGCGTTCGTCGCGGGCATCCTCGTGGTTCCGCTGGTGTGGGCGGCGGGACGCGCGCTGTACTCACCATCGGCCGCCCTCATCTCCGCGACGCTCGCCGCGACGTCGGCGAGCCTGACGCTCTACTCGACCAACGCGCGCGGCTACACGATCCTCTGCTGCCTGACGCTGGTCGCGGTGCTCACCGCGGCGCGCCTGCCGCGGCGGGACAACAGTGTCGCGTGGGCGGAGCTGGCGGTGGTCGGTGCACTCGGGATCTGGACGATCCCGATCATGCTTTACCCGCTGGGTGGAATCTTCCTCTGGCTCTGGGCGGAGGCACGTGCTGGCGACACGGTCGTCGATCCGCGGGCGATGGCGCAGCGGCTGCAATGGACGGCGCTGGCGATGGGATGTGTGACAGCGGTGTTGTACCTGCCGGTGATCGCGCGCAGCGGCATCGCGCTGATCGTCGGGAACCGGTTCGTGCGTCCGCAGTCGCGCGCATCGTTCTTCGCCGGGCTGCCGGAGTTCTACGACGACGTCTGGCGCGACTGGACGCGGGGATGGCCGTGGTGGCTCGCCGTCGCCGTCGCGGTTGGCTTGGTCGTGGCGACGGTGCTCCGCGGTGCGCGGGCGCGCCGGAGCGTCTCGCTGGCCGGCGCCGCGATTCTCGCCGCGACCCTGCTCCTGCTCCTCAGCGGACGGATTCCGTACGTGCGGGTCTGGCTGTACCTGCTGCCGGTCGCGCTGATCGGGGCCGGTGGCGGCATCCGGCATCTCTGGCGCTGGGTCGCGCACGTCGTCCCCGCGCCGCGGCGGCCGGCGGCCGGCCGCGTCGCGCTCGCGGCAGCGATCATCGCCATCGCCGCCGGTGGAGCGTTAGGCCTGACGCGGAGCCGGGTCGTCTGG
>JAICUE010000177.1 GCA_025936015.1 Gemmatimonadaceae bacterium | reverse complement strand
AGGCACTCCCGGCGATCTGCTCCGTGGCGCACGTCCAGATCGACACCGCACCGGCCGATGGTGCCGGCACCCGCATCGACGCGAGCGGCGGCGCAGTGGTCGCGGTGAGCGATGCGACGCGCCGCCGCGGCACGACCGTCACCGTCTCCTCGCTCTTTTACAACGCGCCGGCGCGCTTGAAGTTCATGCGCGGCGCGCGCTCCGAGTGGCGGGCGATCAGCGACGCGCTCACCCTCGTCGCCCTCGCGCGGCGCGATGTGCGCCTGACCGTCACCCACGACGGCGCGCCGGCGCTCACCCTCCCGCCCGCGTCGTCGTGGCGGGCCCGCGTCGCCGCGCTCTGGGGGACCGCGACCGCCGAGCGGCTGCTCGATGTCGATGACGTTACCGGTCCGATCCGGGTCGAGGGGTTGGCCGAGCGGCCACAGGACGTCGGCACCGCGACGCGGCGCATCTTCCTCGCGGTGAACGGCCGCGCCATCCGCGATGCTGGTCTCGTCCGCGCCGCCGAAGCTGCCTACCGCTCGACGATCTCCGCCGGTCTCCGCCCGACGCTCCTTCTCGCACTGACGCTCCCCGGCGCCGACGTCGACGTCAACGTCCATCCAGCCAAGGCAGAGGTGCGCTTCCGCGACCGCTGGCCGGTCGAGCGCGCGGTCGAGGGCGCGGTCCGTCGGGCGTTAGGCACCCTCGATGCGGCCGCGGCGATCGGCGCTCGGCGCTGGTGGAGCGTCCCCGGCGAGGTGCCGCTGCCTGACGGCGACGTCGGCGTCGATGCGCTCCGCGCGTCGAATGAGTCGGCGCGCGGCCCCTTGTTCGACAGCCCGGTTGGCGGCACCGGCCCCGCCGGGGTTCCCCTCACGAGCCTGGCCGCGCCCGCTGGAGTCGCGGTCGCCGATGCTGCGACTGCCGACGCACGCCAGGCCGACGAACCGATCACCGTCCCGCCACTCGTTCAGTGGCGCCGCACCTACATCTCGTTCGAGCACGAGCAGGGACTGGTGCTCATCGACCAGCATTCCGCGCACGAACGCGTGCTCTTCGAGCGTTTCATGGGCGTCCTCGAGCGCGGCGAAGCACCGGCTCAGCGGCTCCTGTTCCCGATCACGCTGCACCTCGGCCCCGCCGAGAGCGACGCGTTCGACGCGAATCGCGAATCACTCGAGCGGTTAGGCTTCGAGGTCGAGGGATTCGGTGGCCACACGCTGATCGTCCGCGCGGTGCCGATGCCGCATCCGCGCTTCGATCCCGAGCGCTGCCTCCGTGACACCCTCGACGCGCTCACCGGCGACCGCGTCGCCAGCACCGCCGCCCGCCACGAGAAACTCGCGGCCACCGTTGCCTGCAAGGCGGCGATCAAGGCTGGCGAAATTCTCTCGCCAGGCGAGATGCGATCGCTCTTCGTCGCCCTCGCGCGCACCACCCTCCCCGCGCATGACGTCCACGGGCGCGCGACGATCGTCCGCGTCGGGTGGGATGAGCTCGAGCGTCGCTTTGGCCGTCGCTGAGCTCCGCGTCATCGTCGGTCCGACCGCGGCCGGCAAGTCGGCGATTGCAACTGCGCTCGCCGAGCGGCACGGCGCCGCGATCGTCAGCGCCGACTCGCGCCAGATCTACGAGCGGTTCGATGTCGGCACGGCGAAGCCCTCCCTCGCCGACCGCGCGCGGGTGCCGCACCACGGGATCGATGTCGTCCCGCCCACCGAGCGATACTCCGCGGCCCGCTTCGCCAGCGACGCCGCGCAGTGGATCGCCAGCGACGTCGCCGCGGATCGCGCGACGATCGTCGCCGGCGGGACCGGTTTCTATCTGCGCGCCCTCATCGAGCCGCTGTTCGTCGAGCCGCCGATGGACCACGCGGCACGCCTCTCCCTCCAGCGATGGCTCGATGAGCTTCCCCTCGACGAGCTGCGCCGCTGGTGCCTAACGCTCGACCCGCCGCGCGCGGCGCTCGGCCGCACGCAGCTCCAGCGGGCGATCGAGGTCGCCCTGCTCACCGGCGAGCGGCTGTCGGATCTGCATGCGCGCCCGCCGCGCCCGCCGCTCTTCCGCGCGCGTTATCTTGTCGTCGATCCGGGGCTGGTGCTGCACGAGCGCATCGCGGCGCGCGTCGACGCCATGCTCGACGGCGGCTGGCCGGAAGAGGTGAGCGATCTGCTCGGCAGCGTGCCCGACGATGCACCCGCGTGGAACGCCGCGGGCTACGCGGTCGTTCGCCGGTTGGTAAGAGGGGACATCTCGCGGATGCACGCCCGCGAGCAAGTGATCATCGAGACCAGGCAGTACGCCAAGCGCCAGCGCACCTGGCTGCGTCATCAGCTCGGCGGCGCATCGGTCACCCTCCTCGACCCGACCGCCCCCGACGCATCGGCGATCGTCGACCAGTGGTGGACCGGCACCGGAGTGACCGCATGAAAATCGGCATCACCTGTTATCCGACGTACGGCGGGTCCGGCGCGGTCGCAACCGAGCTCGGGATCGCGCTCGCCGAGCGCGGCCATGAAGTGCACTTCATCACGTACAAGCAGCCGTTCCGGCTGCCGCAGTTCCTGCCTAACGTCTACTTTCACGAAGTCGACGTCGGCCGGTATCCGCTCTTCGAGTATCCGCCGTACGACCTCGCGCTCGCCGTCCGCATGCACGAGGTCGTGCGCGCGCACAATCTCGACATCCTCCACTGTCATTACGCGATCCCGCACGCCACCAGCGCCTGGATCGCCAAGGAGATGCTCCAGCGCGAGCACGGTCGCGACATCCGCGTGATCACGACCCTTCACGGCACCGACATCACGATCGTCGGCCAGGATCCGTCGTTCCACGCGATCACCAAGTTCTCGATCGAGCGCTCCGACGCGCTCACCGCGGTCTCGCAGTATCTCCGCGATGAAACGCAGCGCGCCTTCGGGTGCGCGGGCTGCGGGATCGAGGTGATTCACAACTTCATCGACCCCGAGACGTACGATCGCGCGCGCTACGGGCCGGCGCTCAGGCCGCAGTTCGGCGACGGACGGCGGATCCTGATGCACGTCTCGAACTTCCGCCCGGTGAAGCGCGTCGGCGACGTCGTCGGCATCTACGCCCGCGTCGCCCGCGAGATCCCATCCGTCCTCGTCATGGTCGGCGACGGGCCGGATCGCGTCGTCGCCGAGTCGGAAGCGCGGCGCCTCGGCGTCGAGCGCGACGTCCATTTCCTCGGCAAGATCGACGCGGTCGCGCCCCTCCTCGCCGAGGCCGATCTCTTTCTCCTCCCGACCCAGAGCGAATCGTTCGGGCTGAGCGCCCTCGAGGCGCTCGCGTCCGGCGCACCCGTCGTCGGGTCACGCGCCGGCGGCCTCGTCGAAGTCGTCACCGAGGGCGTCACCGGGGTGCTCTGCGCCGTCGGTGACGTCGACGGGATGGCAGCCGGCGCGTTAGGCATTCTCTCTGACCGTGAGCGCTGGCAGCACATGAGCGATGCCGCCGCGCGCGATGCCCGTGCCCGCTTCTCCCGCGACGAGATCGTCGAACGCTACGAGCAGTTCTACCGCGCCCATCTTGCCTGACCCTCGCGCGCTGCTCGACATCGCGCGCTGGCGAAACGCGGTCATCGCGGCACTCGGTGTCTACGTCGGCGCCTGGTGGGGCGCGCGCGATGCCGCGCAGCCCGCCACGCTCGCTGCCGCGCTCGCCGCCCTCGCCCTAACCGGCTACGCCAACGCCTTCAACGACCTGGCCGACGTCGCGATCGATCGCGTTGCCCACCCGGCGCGGCCACTGCCGCGCGGCACGCTCTCGCCCCGTACCGTCCGCACGTTCTGCATCGCCCTCGCGATCGCCGGCATCGCGCTCGCCTTCGCCGCCCGTCCATCGTTAGGCATCCTGACCGTCGCCGTCGTCGCGCTGATGACCCTCTATTCGACGACGCTCGCCGGGCTCCCGATCGTTGGGAGTCTCGCGGTTGCGGTCCTCGCCTCGCTCCCGTTCTTCTACGGCGCCGTCACCGTCGGTGCGGCGCGTGAAGGGATCGTCCTGCTCGGAATCGCGATTCCACTGCACGCTGCCCGCGAGCTGGCCAAGTCGCTCGATGACGCTCACGCCGACGCGCCCTACCGACGGACGGCGCCGATCGCCTTCGGGCGCCGGCCGACGGTCGCGCTGATCGCGATCGGCGTCGCGCTCTTCGCCTGGCGGCTGTTGGCGCTCGCTTCCCCCGACGAGCGTCTGCGGATGCTCGTGATCCCGGCGCTCGTCATCGCGGTGCTTGCCACGCGGCGCGCGCTGGCCGGCCGCCCGGGTGCACCGTTACTGTTCAAGTCGGCGATGCTCGCCGCGATGGCGGCGCTCGTCGTCGCCCGCTGACCCTTCGGCCTCACCCGAGCCCAATCCCCCCGGAACTGCATGACGCTCCTTCAGGCCATCGTCCTCGGCATCGTCCAGGGCCTCACCGAATTCCTTCCGGTCAGCAGCTCCGCCCACCTCGCGCTCATCCCGTGGGCGCTCGGCTGGCAGGACCCGGGGCTCGCGTTCGATGTCTCGCTCCACCTTGGGACGCTGATCGCCGTCCTCTGGTTCTTTCGCGAGGAATGGCTCCGGCTCATTCGCAGCGCGATCGCGATCCTCACGACGCGCCGCCTCGATACGCCGGAGAAGCGCCGCGTCCTCTACCTGATCATCGCGACGATCCCGGGCGCAATCGCCGGCCTGCTCCTCGAGCACTACGCTGAGGACACCTTTCGCTCGCCGACGCTGATCGCGATCGTCCTCATCGTGCTCGGCGTGCTGCTCTGGCTCGCTGACAAGGTCGCTCCGCAGCTGCAATCGATGGACGACATGACCTGGGGACAGGCGCTCGCGTTAGGCATCGCCCAGTGCTTCGCCCTCGTGCCCGGCGTCTCGCGCTCCGGGTCGACGATCACCGCCGGCCGCGCGCTCGGCTTCGACCGTGAGAGCGCCGCGGTGTTCAGCTTCCTCATGAGCATGCCCATCATCGGTGGGGCGGCGCTGAAGGAAGTCCCGAAGGCGCTGCATCAGCACGGGCTCTCACCGCAGATGGTGGTCGGCGTTCTCGCCTCGGCGATCAGTGGTTGGCTGGCGATCCGCGTCCTTCTTCGCTACGTGAGCCGGCACAGCTACGGAGTCTTTGCCCTGTATCGCGTCCTGCTCGGTGTTGGTGTTCTCCTGCTCGTCTACTCGCGCCGATGACCACCACGACGGGCTCGCGCGGCAGCTACGACGGTGTTGCCGCCGAGGCACTGGCGACGCGGCTGCACCTTCCCACCGTCGTCGCGCTCGTGAGCATCGGTAGTACGCTCGATGTCGCTCATTCGCTCGCCGCCGACGGGGTCGCGGACGGGACGCTCGTCCTCGCCGACATGCAGACCGCCGGACGCGGGCGTTCGGGGAAACGGTGGACGTCGGCACCCGGCGCCGGGATCTGGTTGACGCTCATCGAGCGTGATCTCGATCCGGCGACGGTATCGCTGCTCGCGCTGCGGTTAGGCATCGCCGCCGCTGATGCGCTCCAACAGTTCGTCGACGCACCCATCGGGATCAAGTGGCCTAACGATCTCTATCTCGGTTCTTCCAAGCTCGCCGGCATCCTCGCCGAGGCGCGCTGGCGCGACGGCGCGCCGGAATGGGTTGCCGTCGGAATGGGTGTGAACGTCGTGCCGCCGCCGGACATTCGCGACGCCGCCGGGCTCCGGCGGGGAAGCGCCCGCCTCGCGGTGCTCGACGCGCTCGTTCCCGCGCTCCGCGCGGCCGCCGCCCGCCGCGGCGACCTCGATGCCAGTGAGCTCGCGGCGCTCGCGACGCGCGACGTCGCCCGCGGCCGCCGCGCGATCGCGCCGGGCGAGGGAACCGTCGCCGGTGTTTCCCCGGCGGGCGAGCTCCTGCTGGAGCTGCCTAACGGCAACGTCGTCGCCCACCGCTCCGGCTCACTCGTTTTCGCGGAGGCTTCGTGATTCT
>JAICUE010000004.1 GCA_025936015.1 Gemmatimonadaceae bacterium | reverse complement strand
TCGGCGCGGTGGTGAGGATGAAGCGGTCGGTTACCGGAGCAAGCTCGCGCATCATCCCCCGCCAATCCTTGTCGGCGAGTACGGAGAGCACCGTCGTGATCGGCCGTTCGACGTCAGCTGCTCGCAGCGCCCGCGCGAGCACCGCCGCTCCAGCAGGATTGTGCGCCACATCGAAGATGATTCGGCCTGCGTGTTGAAACCGTCCGGGTAGCCGAACGGCGCGGAGGCCTGCCACCGTTTCGGCAGCGGTTGGCGCGTACTTATTGCCCGCCGCGAGGAGCGCGACGATCGCGAGCGCAGTGTTGTACGCCTGGTGCTCACCAATGAGGGGAGTCTCGAATCGTTGCGAATCCTCGCCGTCGCCAAGCGAGAAGCGAGTTACCTCGTCGTGCACCTCGATCGCGGATACCTGCCAGTCGATCCCGACCGCGAGCGCGGGCGCGGCGCCCTTCTCGTGCGCGATCGCGAGCAGTTGGCGCGCGACGGCTGCATCGCGTTCGCCGACGATGGCCGGCGAAGCGCGCTTGAAGATGCCTCCCTTCTCCATCGCGATCTCCTCGATCGTCGTCCCGAGCAGGTCGGTGTGATCGAGCCCGATCGAGGTGACGATGGCGGCGATCGGATGGGGAAGGACATTCGTCGAATCGAGACGCCCACCGAGGCCGGTCTCGATGACCGCGACGTCAACGCCGGCGCGGGCGAAATGGTCGAAGGCGAGCGCGGTCGTCGCTTCGAAGAACGTCGCGCCCAATGACTCGATCAGCGAATCCTGTGCTCCGAGCCAGTCGGCGACTTCGTCCTCGCCAATCGGTCGTCCGTCGATGAGGATGCGCTCGCGGAAGTCGACGAGATGCGGCGAGGTGTACCGGCCGACTCGCAGCCCCTTCGCGCGAAGGAGGCTGTCGAGCGTCGCGCAGACGCTGCCTTTGCCGTTTGTGCCGGCGACGTGAAATGCGCGGAGCGTCCGGTGTGGCGAGCCGACCGCAGCGAGCAGCGTTTCAGTGCGCTCGAGACCGGGCTTCACCCCGCCCGCGGTGCGCGCGAAGAGCGCGTCGACCGCGGCGCGGTAACGGGTCAGGGCGAGACCCACCCCGCCGCGGCCGGCTTGCCGGTCATGTGGCGAAGCAGTTGGCCGACCGTTCCCTTCAATTCCTTGCGATGGACCACCGCGTCGAGGATGCCGTGGTCGAGAAGAAATTCCGCGGTCTGAAAGCCTTCAGGTAGATCCTGTCCGAGCGTCTGCTTGATCACGCGCGGGCCGGCGAACCCGATCACCGCGCCCGGCTCGGCGATGATCGCGTCGCCGAGCATCGCGTAGCTGGCGCTGACGCCGCCAGTGGTCGGATTGGTGAGGATCGAGATGTACGGAATTCCCCGCTCGCCGAGCATCGACAGCATGCTCGCGGTCTTCGCCATCTGCATCAGCGAGAGCACACCCTCCTGCATTCGTGCGCCGCCCGAGGCACTGATCAGCACGAGGGGAAACTTCCGCTCGAGCGAACGCTGGCCGAGGCGCGCGATCTTTTCGCCGACGACGGATCCCATCGATCCGCCCATGAATGCGAAGTCCATGACGCCGACGTTGAGCGGCGCGCCGAGGAGCAGCCCGGTCGCCGTTATGATCGCGTCGCCCTCGCCGGCATTGGTCGTCGACTTCTTGAGCCGGGCCGGATATTCGGGAAACCCGAGCGGATCAGTGGAACGGAGATCGACCTCGGTCTCCTCGATCGTGCCTTCGTCGAAGAGGATGTTGAGGTACTCGACGGCGCGGATGCGCCGGTGAAAATCACAGGCGGGGCAGACGTTGAGATTCCGGATGAACTTCTCGCGGAGGTCCGTATGTCCGCACGCCTCGCATTTTTCCCAGGTATCGGCGGGAATCTCGAGACGCTCGCGCCGCGGTTGCCGCGGCTTCCGCTCTTTCTTGAACCAGGCCATGAGGTCAAATGTGACGAGAGCGGCAATCGTGGGCAAGCCATCGGTACGACCACGAGGCTGAACTGATCCGGCCATGAGGCAGAGGGCAGGCTGACCTGCCTCATGCCTCGTGGCAGCATCAGATCAGATCACGAAGCCGTCCGCCCTTCCCCCTCGTCCTTCACTCGCGATGCGCATCAGGATCCCGACCGCGAGCCAGCTCGCGAGCATGAATGATCCGCCGTAGCTGAAGAAGGGCAGCGGGATGCCGGTGATCGGCATCAGGCTCAGCGTCATGCCGACATTGATCAGCATGTGCACGAACCAGCTCGCGGCGAGCCCGATCGCGATGAGCGAGCTGAATGAATCGTTCGCCCGCGCGGCGATGCGGATCGTTCGCAGCAGCAGCAGGAGAAAGAGCGACAGCGCCAGCGTCACGCCGATGAAGCCGAGCTCCTCGCCGACGACGGAGAAGATGAAGTCGGTGTGCTGCGCCGGCAGGAACGCGAGCCGCTTCTGCGTGCCTAACGTGTAGCCCTTGCCGAACCAGCCGCCCGATCCGATCGCGACGATCGACTGGATCACGTGGTAGCCCGACCCGCGAGCGTCCGCGGTCGGGTCGAGATAGGTGAGGAGCCGCTTCTGCTGGTACGGCTGCAGCCGGTCCCAGAGCACCGGTGCGAGCACGCCCATCACGAAGTTCGCGACGACGAGGACGATTCCTTCGCCGAGGTACGGGCGGTAGCGATAGACGAGCGCGATCAGGATGATGAACCAGGCGCCCCACACGTACACGTTCACCGCGCCGATCAGGCTCACCACCGGGCTCGCGATCAGCAGCAGCAATGGCCAAGAGACGCCAGCCCAGAAGAGCATCCCGAAAAAGATGCCGATGAACGCGAGGCCGGTACCGAGATCGGGCTGCAGCATGATCATCAGCCAGGGCACGCCGACCACGAGTGCCGGCTTCCAGAGCTCGGCCAGCGTCTTCGGTGGATCCTTCTTCGCGCTGAGGACGCGAGCGAGCATCAGCACGACCGTCACCTTCGCCAACTCGGACGGCTGCCCGATGCGATGCGAGCCGAGACAGAGCCAGCTCTTGGTGCTCGCGGCGGTGCCCGCGCCGCAGCCGAACCCGGCGAGCGTGGCCGCGAGGAGCAGGATGGTCAACGCGTACATCGGCAGGGTCAGCCAGTCGAGCATGCGCACTGACGCTCGCGTCGCGACCAGGCAGACGATGATCGCCAGGATGATCCACACGGTCTGCGCGCGCCACGCGAACGTCGCGACGGTCTTCACGTCGGTCTGGCCGGCGGAGTACACCGTGGCGAGCCCGTACAGTGAAAGAAGGAGCGCGATGCTGAAGAGCGGCCAATCGCCGAGGAAGCGACGCAACCCCTAGCCCTCCGTCTGGATGAGGGTCGTCGTCTGCTGGTGCAGATAGTGAGCGATGATCGCCGACGCGATGCGCGCCGCGCGGCCGCCGTGCAAGCCGAACTCCAGCATCACCGCGACGACGATCTTCGGATTGTCCGCGGGCGCGAAGCCGACGAACCATGCGTGATCGCGAGTCGGGTCCTGAGCGTTCTGCGCGCTTCCGGTCTTTCCGGCGAGAATGACGCCGTTGATGCGCGACGCAGCCGCGGTTCCTCCCTCGGCGACGACGCCGGCCATCGCCGTGCGCAGTCCTTCCATCTGGTCGGGGCTGAGCGAGAAGATTCGCTCTCGCTTCGGGTTTCCCTTGACGATCATCGGCTGCGCGGCGCGGCCATCGGTGGCGAGCGCGGTGTAGAAGCGCGCCATGTTGATCACCGTCTGATCGTTCTCGCCCTGGCCGATCGACAGGTTGAGCGTCACCGCGCGGCTCCAGCGGCGTGGGCCATAACGCTCGTCGTAGTAGCGGATGGCGTCGGGGAAGATCGGCCGCGTCTCACTCGGCAGGTCGATGTCGGTACGTTCGCGGAACTTGAGCGACACTCCGCCAGCGATCAGCTTCTCGAGCCCGAGCGTGAGGCCTAACTGGTAGAAGTAGACGTCGCAGGACTTCTCGATCGCGCCCTGGAGGTCGAGGCTGCCGTGACCGCGGTGGTCCCAGCACTTGAAGTAGCGATTGAAGTACTGGTAGCCCCCGGTGCACGGCGTCGGCATGTGCTGCTTCATCGACACCTGCCCGGCCTCGAGCGCGATGACGGCGGTGGCGAGCTTCCAGGTCGAACCCGGCGGATACGTGCCCTGGATCGCCTTGTTGTAGAGCGGATGGCGCGGATCGGTGGTGAGCTCGTGCCAGTAGTCGGCGGGGATGCCGCCTACGAAACGGTTCGGATTGAAGCTCGGTGCGCTGTACAGCGCGAGGACGCCGCCGGTCGCCGGGTCGAGCGCGACCGCGCCCCCCTGGAGCGAGTCGCCGAAGATGTTGGCGACGAACTCCTGCAGCTTGAGGTCGATGTTCGTCTGGAGCGGGTCCGCGCCTAACGGTTCGATGTCCTGGCGGGCGCCCGCCTCGCGGACGACGCGGCCGCGAGCGTCGACCTCGACGAAGCGCGTCCCCTCGCGGCCGCGAAGCTGCGGCTCGTAGAATTTCTCGAGCCCGCCCTTCCCGACCTGCTGTCCAGACTTGTAGTTCTGGTAGGCGGGCTTCTTCAACTCGTCTTCGGTGATCTCGCCGGTGTAGCCGACGATCGACGCGACGGCGCTGCTGTCGGGATAGAATCGCTTCGGCGCGGCCTGGATGATCAATCCGGGGAATTCGACGCGATGCTCCTCGAGCACCGAGACGACGTCGAACTTCGCATCCGAGAGGATGACCGTCGGACGGTTAGGCGCTCGCCGGTAGCGGCGCACCGCCAGCTCGATCTCGCCGTTGCTGAGCGAGATCGTACCGGCGAGCCGTTGCAGCGACGTGCGGAGCGAATCCGCCGACGGGCTCAGGATCGATACCGAGTAGCCCGGAACGTTCTCGGCGATGATCAGGCCGTTGCGATCGTAGATGATGCCGCGCGGCGCGGGGAGCGGCACTTCACGAAGCCGATTCTCCTCCGACTGGAGGGCGTAGCGCGCCTGGTCGAGCACCTGCGTGCGGAAGAAGGCGGCGACCAGCAGGCCGATCACGCCGGCCACGATGAACGACGCAGTGCGCGCCCGCCGCGCGACGTCGTTCGGGTGAAAGCTCATCGAATCTCCCTAGGCCGGCTGCGTATCGAGCATCGGCCGCATGATGATCAACACGAGCAGCCCGGCGAGGGCGGTGACCATCGCCGTGAGCGGCGACCAGATCAGGAGCTGGAACACGAGATCGAGTCCCTTCACGCGGCGCTCTACCAGGAGGAAGATGATATCGAACAGCCACTTGCCGGCGAAGAAGAACGCCGCATGCAGCACGAGATTCTCGGCGAACACCACCGCCCGCAACCATGACGCGGTGAACCCGACGACCGTCATCGCCAGCGTCGCACCGAACGCGCCCACGGTCAATGAGTCGGCGACGAGCCCCATCGCGAAGCCAAGCACCGCGGCCGCGCCCGGGCGCATCCGCACCGCGGCGAGGAGGAGTGCGATGATGAGGAAGTCGATCGAGGTCCGCCATTCGAGCACCGGGCGGAGCGTGTAATGAAGGACGACCAGGATGATGAACGCGAGGATCGGTCGGAGGGAACGCCAGGTCATCGCGAGCTCAGCGCTGGGTCGGAGGCGGAGTGACGGGCCGCGCCGTGTCGCGACGGCTCGTATCGACCGGCGGCGCCGGGCGGGCGGACTCGATCAGGGCGCGGCGGACGCTGTCGGTGCGGGCCTGGCGCGCGCTGTCCGAGTTGGCGCGGCGTGTCGAATCGGCGCGGACGCTGTCGCGATGCGCCCGGCGGGCGGCGCGCGCCCGCGCCGCCGCGGCGATACTGTCAGCGTTAGGCACGGCCGTCGTCGCCGACTCCGCGGCTGGAACGTTAGGCGCGGCGGCGCGGGCCGGCTGTGTTCCGGCGGCCGAGGCCGAATCGGGAACGATCGCGCGGGCCGGGGCACCCGCGGCACGGGCGGCAGCGGCCGAATCGGCGGCGGCCGATGCGCGCGCGACGCTGTCGGCGGCTGCGACTGTCGCCGCCCACACCGGCGTGACGCCGGCCGTGGCGCGCTGCGGCTGCAGGATCATCACGGAGAGAACGTCCGACGGCATCACCGCCGGACGGAGGAGGTATTTTCGCGCGTAGCCGTCGGAGCGGAGGGTATCGATGATCGTCCCGATCGGAATCCCCTCGGGATAGACCCCGCCGAGACCCGAGCTGACGACCAGCGTTCCCTTCTTGATCTCGCTTCGCACCGGCACTCCGCGCAGCTCCAGCAGGTAGCGATCGGATCCGCTGCCCTCGTGCGCCTGGACGATGCCGAACGCGCTGCGATCCGCGGTGCGCGCGCTGACGCGAAAGTCCGGATGCGTCCAGATGATCGCGATCGACATCCGCGGGTCGACGGTCTGCACCATGCCGACGAGGCCATCGGGCGCCACGACGGGACTGAATGGTCGGACGCCGGCGTTCGACCCAGCCGACAGCGTCAGGGTGTACTCGTCGCCGACGGCCCCGCTATGCAGCGCCTCGGCCGGGACGAAGCCCCATTGCAGCTTGCCGCCGAGACCGAGGACGCGGCGGAGGCGTTCGTTCTCACTCTCGAGGGCGAGCGTGCGCATCGCCTGGAGCGAGACGCTGTCCTCGACGCGGGCGGTCTCGCCGTGGGCGAGCCACGCGGCGCGACTGAGGCCAGCGTTATGCTGCAGCGCGACGAGCGGCACGAGCACCGTCTGTCGCAAGCTGCGGGTCAGCGGCTCGCGAAGATGGTCAGGCAGCCCGTGAACGACGATCGCGAGGAAGACGCAGAGCGCGAATAGGGCGGTATCGAAACGGCTGTCGAGCCGGCTCGCTCGGGCCACGGCGACTCAGTCCTCGAGGACGGAGGCGTACTTGTCTTCGTCGTCGAGAATGCGGCCGGTGCCGCGCACCACGCAGGTCAGCGGATCCTCGTCGACGTGGATGGGCAGCGAGGTCTCCTGGCTGAGCAGGAGGTCGAGGCCGCGAATGAGCGCGCCCCCGCCGGTCATGACGATACCGCGATCGACGATGTCGCTCGCCAGCTCGGGCGGGGTGATCTCGAGCGCGCGCCTAACGGCGTCGACGATCTGCTGGATCGGCTCCTGGATCGCCTCGCGGATCTCGCTCGAGTGCACGCGCACCGTCTTCGGGATGCCGGAGACGAGGTCGCGTCCCTTCACTTCCATCTCCCGCTCTTCGCCGACCGGCGCCGCGCTGCCGATGCCGATCTTGATCAGCTCCGCCGTCGGCTCGCCGATGAGCAGGTTGTAGTTCTTGCGCATGAACTGCACGATCGCGATGTCCAGCTCGTCGCCACCGATGCGGATCGACGTGTCGCTGACGATGCCCGAGAGCGCGATGACGGCGATCTCGGTCGTGCCGCCGCCGATGTCGATCACCATGTTTCCGGTCGGGGTCTCGACCGGGAGGCCGACACCGATCGCCGCCGCCATCGGCTCGGCGACCATGAACACTTCCTTCGCGCCGGCACCCATCGCCGAGTCGCGCACCGCGCGCTTCTCGACTTCGGTGATGCCTGACGGCACGCACACGATCACGCGCGGCTTCACGCGGAAGACGTGATTGTCGATGATCAGCTTGAG
The DNA here is from genome assembly GCA_025936015.1 of Gemmatimonadaceae bacterium. Lineage (GTDB taxonomy): Bacteria > Gemmatimonadota > Gemmatimonadetes > Gemmatimonadales > Gemmatimonadaceae > JABFXC01. The sequence continues at coordinate 14,044 of JAICUE010000004.1, read as the reverse complement.
GAAGTAACGGAGCATCTTCTCCGTCACGTCGAAGTCGGCGATGACGCCGTCCTTCATCGGCCTAACGGCGATGACGCCTTCCGGCGTGCGGCCGAGCATGCGCTTCGCCTCGAGTCCGACGCCGAGGATGCGTTTGGTGTCCCGATCGATGGCGACGACCGACGGCTCGTTCAGCACGATGCCTTCGCCCTTCACGTAGATCAGTGTGTTCGCGGTTCCGAGATCGACACCGATCGCGTTCGCGGGAAAAAGCGAGCCTCGCTTGAAGAGCGGCCAGCGCATCAACTAGTGCCTTGCGGTGGGAGTGGTGCGATGTAGTGCTTTGCGTCGAGAGGACTCAAAGCTAGTCTGTGTTCCCTATGACGAGCAAGCTGTTGACTTGACACAACCTAGCTCGGCCCTGTAACCTCGCTCACCATGCGTCGCCTCCCGCCAACCATCGCCGTCGTCGACCGTCAGCTCTGCGACGAATGCGGTCTCTGCATGCCCCTGTGTCCACCGACCGCGATCGAGATGCGTCGCGAGGGTCTCGTCGTTTTCGCCGAGACCTGCACGGGGTGCGGCAAGTGCATCGCCCCCTGCCCCGTCGGCGCGTTGCTGATGGGTCCCAATCCGCTGCTGGCGACGCCCGCGTCCGCGGCGTGACCGCCGGCTGCTGGAGGGTGCGCGATGAGTGAGGAGCGGTGCGACGTGCTCGTCGTCGGCGGCGGCCCCGCGGGGCTCGTCGCCGCGCGTGAGACCTGCGCCGCCGACTCGGGACTCGAGGTGCTCGTCCTCGAGCGCGATCGTGCGGTCGGTGCGCCAGTGCGCTGCGGCGAAGGCGTCGGCTCCAAGGGAGTCTCGGAGTTTCTCGACCCGACGGGCGCGAACTGGATCGCGCGGAAGATCACCCGCGTGATCTTCTGGGCGCCTGACGGTACCGAGGTCCGGGTCGCCGAAGGTGACGTCGGATACATCCTCGACCGCACCCGCTTCGAGCCGGCCCTCGCCGCCGATGCTGGCCGCGAGGGCGCCGAGATCCGGACGGGCACCGAGGTCGTCGGGATCGCGCGCGACGGCGACGGCTGGATCGCACGAACGCGCGGGCCGCGCGGCGACGGCGTCGTCCGCGCGCGAGTGATCATCGGGGCCGATGGCGTCGAGAGCATGATCGGGCGGTGGGCCGGCCTCGATACGCGCGTTCCGTCGCGCGACATGGAGAGCTGCGCACAGTACGTGGTCTCCGGGATCGAGTTCGATCCCGACGCGATCTATCTCCACTTCGGCGACCAGATCGCGCCCGGCGGGTACGCCTGGGTCTTCCCGAAGGGCGTCGGCGTCGCGAACGTCGGCCTCGGCATGGTCGCTCTGAAAGCAGACGGCCGCCCGGCGCGCGAGTGGCTGCACGCGTATCTCGATCGCTATTTCCCGACGGGGACCCGGACAGGCTACACCGTCGGAGGCGTGATCGTGCACACGACGGTGAAACGCACGGTCACCGATGGCCTGATCCTCTGCGGCGACGCGGCGCACATGATCAATCCCCTTTCCGGGGGCGGGATCGTCACGGGGATGAAGGCGGGGCGGCTCGCCGGCCGCACTGTTGCCAGCGCGCTCGCCGATCGCGACACGAGCGCGGCACGGCTGCAGCGCTACCACAACGAGTGGATGGCGCTGATGGGCGAGGACCACGAGCGCTTCTACCGGATCAAGGAAGCGCTCAACAAGTTCGATGACGACTTCTACAACCGGCTCGCCCGCACCGTGAACGGCATCGCGCCCGACAAGCGCACGTTAGGCAGGGTCTTCGCCCAGGCGCTGATGCAGCATCCGTCGCTCCTTCCGGTGGCGGCGCGCTACTTCGTCTGACTCGGCGCGTGGCCGCTCACTTGTAGCGCAGCTTCGCCGCGACCAGTGCGCCGTTGAGCGCGACCATCCCCGCGTTCGTCGCAACGACGGGCCAATCGCGCGTGAGCCCGCCGTAGAGCATCCACATCACGCCGGACAAGACGAGCAGGCTGAACATGCCCATCGACAGGTCACGCGTCTGGCGGGTGCGCCAGGCGCGGACGACCTGCGGCAGGAAGGAGAGCACGGTGATCGACCCGGCACAGTAGCCGAGATAGACGAACGCGTTAGGCATGCGCGCGCGAGTGGGTGGTTGGGTGTGGCATCACGCCGGAACGGCGGCGTCACGGCTGACCGGGCCGCCGATCGTCAGCCAGTCGGTGCGCACGCGGTCCCATTCCTGGATGAGCAAGCCGTGCTCCTCGAAAAGCGCGCGGATCCGGCTCCGGTCGTAGCCGACGATCTCCTCGAGCACCGGCACCAGGACGCTCAGCGCGTCGTCGCTGATCACCGTCCGCCGCGCGATCTGCGCGATGTGCCGCGCCTCCGACGCCGCGATCGTGAGCCCGTCGCCACGGTTCACGTGCAGCATCACGTGGATGTCCGAGCTCCCGTCGCCGACGTACACCACCCGTTCGCGCGGCACCCCGAGCCGGAAGCGCAGATCGTCGACCGCAGCAACCTTCCCGTACCCGGCCGGCACTCGCACGATCGAGGAGACTTCGCCCGACTCCGCGTCGAAGCCGAACCGCGTCCCGATGATGCGTTCGCGCGGCACGATTCCGTCGAGCGCCGAGAAGACGACTTCCTCCGGCGCCGCCGAGACGACGAAGAAGTCGAAGGTGAACCCGTCGATCCCCTGGCGAAGGAAGTCGACAAGGAGCGCGATGTTGCGCTTCAGCCGGATGCGCCGCCCCACCTCGACGAGGTGCTCGGCGCGGACGCGACGAAATTCGGGATCGTGACGGAGCAGGTAGGCGAGTTCCGCTCCCGATTGGACGAAGTTGAGGCGTGAGAGCGCAGCGACGCGATCGAGAAAGCGATCGATGCCGAGCATCTCGCTCAGTGCCACCCCGGAATCGTTGAAGCTCAGCGTCTGGTCGAAGTCGCTGACGAGCAGGTAGTGCTTCCGCATTCTCGTCTCATCCTCCCCGATGCAGCGCGCGATCGCCAATCGCACGCCGCGTAACAAAAACGCCCTCGCATTCAGTCGAAGGCGAGGGCGGTACGAAAGCCGATCCAATTCGAGTCATCGCCATCGCGCGCACGCCGCAAGCATCGTGTTCTCACCGTTGAGACGGCGGGACTCGAGGCAGGCCAGCGTAATGTCGAGCGTGGATGCGCGCATGACTCTGTTGTCGGAGCGGGGCCGTCCGGCGCGGGCGGCTTCTGGAGAGTAGCGGCGCCGGTTCACAGTGTCAACAATTTCGTGCGCCGTGTGCACGGCGCATGGCCCATGCACGACGAAATAGCCGCGATTCGGCGTTGATGTACCGGAAATTGCGCGCGGCGTGCGAGTTCACAGGAACCATTCACGGTCCGGGCGAGTCGCGGCGCGGCCGCGGTGCAACCAGTCAAACCGCCCGCGTCAGCGCTTCAGCGTCGCGCGAAAGCCCTCGCCATTGGCGACAGGCTCGTCGAATCCAGCGTTCCGAAGCGCGGAGGTCATCGCGCCATCCGCCGCTTCTCCGATGACGAGCAGCGCCGTGAAGGGCGGCTGCCGCGCCGACGGGCCGTGGTTCGCCTCGATCGTGCGCAGGAGCGCAGTGACGTGCTCCGCCGGGGTGAGCCCGTCGATCGCCCGGAACACCGACAGTTCGCGCTCGGCGCCATCGCGGCGTCGCCGCGTCCATTCGCTCTCGATCGCCGCGCGATTGCCCGGCGTGTCGACGACCCACACCGGCATCCGCGCCGCGAGTTCGGAGAGCTGCGCGCCGAATTCGGCATCGAGCACGATGGCTACTGTCGTCTGATCGAGAGGCATGCGCTTGGAAGTATGAAGAGGCTGGAAGTCTAACATTGCGGGCCGCCGCGCCGCATCGACCGGTCGCGGCGCCCGCCGGCCTGACTCCGCCGCGCGCGTTGCTGCGAGTTGGCGCACCCGCTACCATCCGGCGACGTCCAACCTGCACGCATGACCGAGCGACACGACCCGTACGTTTCACTTCGCAACGCGAACTTTCGCTGGTTTGTAGCGAGCACCGTCGCGTTCACGCTCGGCGCGATGATTCAGGCGGTCGTGGTCGCGTGGCAGGTGTACGCGATCACGAAGGATCCGCTCTCCCTCGGACTCGTCGGATTGTCCGAGGCATTGCCCTTCATCGGCGCCGCGCTGTACGCCGGACACATCGCCGACCGGCACAATCGCAAGCGGCTCGCGCTCCTGTCGATGGGGATCCAGGCATCCTGCGCGCTGGCGCTGCTCTGCCTGACGCTCTCGCCGGGACTCCTGCACGCCGGACGCATCTGGCCGATCTACGGAGCCATGCTCGTGAGCGGGCTCGCGCGGAGTTTTCTCACCCCGGCGCGCACCGCGCTCGGCGCGGAGATAGTCCCGCGTGAGACGTACGCCAACGCGGTCGCCTGGCGCTCCTCGCTCTGGCAGTTCGCCGCGGTGATCGGTCCAGCGCTCGGCGGAATGCTCTACGGATTCTCCGGCGCAGTCGCCTCGTACGCGACGGAGATCGTTCTCTGCACGATCGCGTTCCTGCTCTACGCCCGCATCCGCTATGTGCCGAAGCCGGTCGCGGCGCGCCAGGGCACCATCGGCGACAACCTGACGATCGGCATTCGGTTCCTCCTTCGACAACCGCAGCTCCTCGGCGCACAGGTGCTTGACCTGTTCTCGGTGCTCTTCGGCGGCGCGCCGGCGCTGCTGCCGATCTTCGCCGACACGCTACGCGTGGGACCGCAGGGACTTGGGGTGCTTCGCGCGGCACCGGCTGCCGGCGCGGTGGTGATGTCGGTGTTTCTCACCCACCGGCGGCTGCGGCGCGCCGGGGTGAAGCTGTTCATCGCCGTGGCGATCTTCGGATTGTGCTGGGTCTTCTTCGCGATCTCGCGTTCCTTCTGGCTCTCGCTCGCGCTCCTCGCGCTGAGCGGGATGGCGGACAACGTCAGCGTCGTGATCCGCTCGACGCTGCTGACGATTCGTACGCCGGAGCACCTGCTGGGGCGCGTGTCGGCTGTGAACCAGATCTTCATCGGTTCGTCGAACGAGATCGGCGAGTTCGAGTCGGGAGTGGCGGCCCGGCTCCTCGGGGCGGTGCGCGCGGTTGTGATCGGGGGCGTCATAACGTTGGGCGTCGTCGGCGTCACGGCGTGGCGGACGCCGGCTCTCCGCGAGCTCGACGAGCTGACCTGACCCGCCTTCGCTCCGGCTTGGCGTACGATGTGCGGTCAGGGGGTGTCTGGTTCTGAGCGCTTCCTTCACGCAGATTGTCCAGATGATAAGAGACGAACTCGAAACGCTCGCGAAGGTCGAGGTCCTCGACGACCTCGAACCCGTGGTGCAGCAGCTCATGGAAGTGCACGAGGCAAAGCGGGTGCTCTGGTTCCCGAGCGAGCTGCTCGCGCCGCCGCCGGACAGCGACCCTGACCGGCACGTGAAGGAGCTGCGGGAAAGGGCCGAAGGGATCAGCCTGCCCGCGCGCGTCGCGCTCGCGCTGAACCTCCTCACCGAAGAGGGCCTTCCCCACTTCCACCGCCTGCTCGCAGCGTACCTCGGCGGCGACACCTTCTGGACGAAGTGGACGAACCTCTGGACCGCCGAAGAGGACCGGCACGGTGCGGTCCTGCACGATTACTCACGCGACAGCCGGATCCTCGACAACCCCGTCCTCGAGCGGATGCAGTTCGAGTATCTCCGCGCCGGTTTCGAGCCCGCGTGGGACAAGGATCCGTATCGCGTCTTCGTGTACACGACGCTCCAGGAGCGCGCGACCCAGGTGAGCCACGCGAACACCGGCAAGCTCGCGGCAGGCTGGGAGCCGACGATCGGCGAGGTCCTCGCCAACGTCGCCAAGGAAGAGGCGCGACACTACACCTTCTACCGGACGATCTTCAAGGAAGTCCTCGCGCGCGACCCGAATCGCGGGCTCGCGTCGGCCGCCGAGATCATGCCATCGATCGACATGCCCGGGGTGAACATGCCGCATTTCCGCGAGATGGGCGACGTCATCCGACGCGCCGGGATCTACGGTCCGCGCGATTACCTGAAGATCGTCGAGGAGCAGATCAAGTACTGGGCGATCGACGCGGTCGATGGACTCGACGAGATCGGCAAGCGCGCACAGGAAAAGATCCTCGGCATTCCGAAGCGGCTCGAGCGCATCGCCGACGCGATGGAGACAAGGAGCCGGGCGAAGACCTTCACCTTCGCGGTCGCGTTCGCCAAGGAATTCAGCATGGCGTGACGGCGCAACTGCACGACGAGAAAGGGCGCCCCCAGTGGGGCGCCCTTTTTTGATGCTGCCTAACGGCGGCTCCTGGACCGGAACGGACCCGCGGCCCGCCTAACGGCCGCCGCCGCTCCTTCCCCCGCCGGTCCGCCCGCCGCGGCCTGACCCGCCGTGCGAGCCGCCCGACCCGCCGCGGCCTCCTCCGCCGGTGCCGTTCCCACGCCCGCCGGCTTGCGCCGCTGCCCGCCGTTCCGCGTTGGCCGCCGCGCGTTTCCGGTCTTCCGCCTTTCGCGCGCGAATCTGCGCGATCCGCTCCCGCGCCGGGATCTCGAGCTGCGTCGTCGGCTTCGCATCGTACGCGAAACCGGGGACGATCACTCGCGGCAGCTGCTTGTTGATCGCGCGCTCGATCGCGCGAAGCTCGCCCTGTTCGTCCGGCGAGAAAAAGGTGTACGCCTCGCCCGTTGCCTCAGCACGTCCAGTGCGGCCGACGCGGTGGATGTAGTCCTCGGGTGCGACGGGCACGTCGAAGTTGACGACGTGGCCCAGCTCCTCGACGTCGATGCCGCGCGCGGCGATGTCGGTCGCGACGAGGACGCGATGCTTTCCGCTCTTGAAGCCGGCGAGCGCCGCCGTCCGCTGCGCCTGCGAGCGATTGCCGTGAATGCGCTCGGCCGAGATCCCCTTCTTGACCAGGAATTCCGCGAGCCGGTTGGCGCGATGCTTGGTGCGGGTGAAGACGAGGGCTTCCTTGATCTCGCCGCGCTCGAGCAGCGTGAGGAAGAGCGCGGACTTGAGCTCCTGCGGCACGGGATAGACCGCCTGCGTGATCCCGATCGCCGGCGTCGCCGTGCGCTCGAGGTTCACGGTGAACGGTGCATGCAGCATCTCCTCGGCGAGCTTCCGAATCGGTACCGGCATCGTCGCGCTGAAGAAGAGCGTCTGCCGCTTCACCGGCAGGTGACGAAGGATCTTCCGGATCTCGGGAAGGAATCCCATGTCGAGCATCCGATCCGCTTCGTCGAGCACGAGATGCTCGAGCGAGGTGAAGTCCACATACGGCGAGCGGAGATGATCGAGCAGCCGCCCTGGTGTTGCGACGATGACGTCGACACCGCTGCGGAAGGCATGCTCCTGCGGGCCCATCGCGACGCCGCCGATGACGGCGGCCGCCGTGATGGGTGTGTGCACCGCGATCGTGTTGAACGACTCGACGATCTGCGCCGCGAGCTCACGCGTCGGCGCGAGGACGAGGGCGCGCGTGCGCTTGCGCGGCTTCCCGATCAGCTTCTGGACGATCGGGATTACGAACGCTGCGGTCTTGCCGCTGCCCGTTGACGCGCAGGCCAGGACATCCTTGCCCGAGAGCGCGGGGGGGAGTGCGTCGGCCTGGATGCGCGTGGGTCGAGCGTAGCCGAGCTCCTTGAGCCCGCGAAGAATGTCAGGATGGAGCTCGAGTGCAGTGAATGACAACTGATCTTGGAATTGGGGAAAGAAATCCAGCGAGTAAGTATCGTTCTGAATGTAACCGGTCTCGAACGCCGACGGCCGCTTTCGCTCGAACTGCCGGCGGTCAGAGCCTCTCGAGCCGCTCGACGGTGCGCTCGCTCACGATGTTCCCCGTGTTGAGCGTGGACGCTGGCTCGAAGAGCACCACCTCGACCTCATCATCGGCCACCGGTCGATGCTCGACTCCCCGGGGGACGATGAGGAAGTCGCCTGCGTGCAGCGTGAGTGCGCGGTCGCGAAGCTCCATCCGCAAGCTGCCGCGGTGGACGAGGAACATCTCATCCTCGTTCTCGTGATGATGCCACTCGAACGGGCCTTTGAGCTTGGCCAGCTTCACCATCTGGCCATTGAGCTCGCCGACGATCTTCGGTGACCAGTGCTCACTGAACTGCGCGAACTTGTCGGCGAGCGTGACGACGCTCGGTACCCGCGGGGACGAGAAATCATCCTCCGCCGCTCGGTGGACTGTCATGCGTCTCTCCTGAGAAGTGTGTGGCAGCCGAACGGATGAATGCAGGAAATCAACACGGATTCGTTTTTTGGCGCGCAGACTTCGCGGTTGCCCCTGCGCTATCCCGCGCGGCATCTTGTCGGAAGACCCATACCCTTCAACCCCTCTCGGCCAGGCATGCCTACGCGTCTCTTCCCATTCGCTCCGGTTCAGCGCCGGCTCCTCGTACTTACCGCGTTCCTTGTCGCCGCCGTTCCAGCCGGCGCGCAGCAGCCGGCGCAACTCACCGCCAGTGACTACGCGCGCGCCGAGCGGTTCCTTGCGCCTGCGACGTATCCGCTCGTCTACGGCGCTCGCGTCACACCCGAGTGGCTGCCCGGCGATCGGTTCTGGTACGCGAACGCGACGCCGCAAGGCACGGAGTTCATCATCGTCGATCCCGCGCGTCGCACGCGGGTACCGGCGTTCGATCAGGCACGCATCGCGGCGGCGCTGTCCGCGGCGACCGGCAAGCCCTACGACCCGTGGCACCTCCCCTTTCGCAGCTTCGAGCTCTCGCCCGAGGGGATGATCACGGTGAGCGCCGACCAGCGACGCTGGCGCTGCAATCCTGAGACCGGGCGGTGCGATGCCGCCGTCGACGACCGTGAGGCCGCGTCGGGCGTGCGCGGGATGAGCGCGCGGGGCATGCCGATGACGGAGCCACCGTCGGAGCTCTCACCCGACGGAAAGCGCGCCGCGTTCATCCGTGACTACAATCTCTGGGTGCGTGACGTCGCTACCGGGAAGGAGACGCAGCTCACCCACGACGGCGTGAAGGACTACGGCTACGCCACCGACAACGCCGGGTGGATTCACAGCGACCGCGCGATCCTGCTCTGGTCGCCCGACTCGAAGAAAATCGCGACCTTCCAGCAGGATCAGCGGAAGGTCGGCGAGATGTACCTCGTGCCGGTCGTCGTCGGGCACCCGGTCCTGCGGGCGTGGAAGTATCCGCTGCCCGGCGACAGCGTCGTCGCCATGATCGAGCGCGTGATCATCGACGTCGATGCGGCGAAGGTGATCCGGCTGCAGATGCCGCCCGATCAGCACCGTTCGACGCTCTGCGATCACGTCGCCTGTCGCGGCGCCGAATGGGCGGACGTCGAGTGGTATCCCGATGGGTCCCACCTCGCCTTCGTCTCGACCTCGCGCGACCACAAGGACGAGACCCTGCGCGTCGCCGACGCGAACACCGGTGCAGTGCGCGACATTCTTTCGGAGCATGTCGCGACGCAATACGAGTCGGGCAATGGCGCGGTGAACTGGCGCGTGCTTCCCGCGTCGAACGAGGTCATCTGGTTTTCCGAGCGCGACGACTGGGGCCAGCTCTATCTGTACGATCTCAACACCGGAAAGCTGAAGAGCAAGATCACCAGCGGTGCCGGCAACGTCACCGAGCTGCGGCGCGTCGATCCGAAGTCGCGAACAATCTGGTTCGAGGGCGTCGGCAAGACGGCCGGCGATCCGTACTTCCGCCACTTCTATCGCATCGGCCTCGATGGAAAGAAGCTGACGCTGCTCACGCCGGAAGACGCTGACCACGACATCTCACTCGCACCGTCAGGCAGCTGGTTCGTCGACAGCTATTCGCGGCCCGACGTCCCGCCGGTGACGGTGGTGCGCGACCTGAACGGCAAGCTCGTCTCGACGATCGAGAAGAGCGACATCTCGAAGCTGGTCGCAGCCGGCTGGAAGCCGCCGCTTCCGATCACCGTCAAGGCGCGCGACGGGAAAACGGACCTCTACGGCCTGATGTTCACGCCGACCAATCTCGACTCGACGAAGAAGTATCCGATCATCAACCACATCTATCCCGGGCCGCAGACGGGCAGCGTCGGTGGTCGCGGCTTCTCGCCAGCGCGCGGTGACGCGCAGGCGCTGGCCGAGCTCGGGTTCGTCGTCGTCGAGATCGACGGGATGGGGACGCCGTGGCGGTCGAAGAGCTTTCACGATGCGTACTACGCACACATGGGCGACAATACCCTGCCCGACCAGGTGGCCGGGATGCGTGAGCTGGCGAAGCGCTACAAGTGGATCGACCTCGATCGCGCCGGAATCTACGGGCACTCGGGCGGCGGCTTCGCCACCGCCGACGCGATGTTCCGCTACCCCGACTTCTTCAAGGTCGGCATCGCCGAGTCCGGGAACCACGACAACCGCGTCTACGAAGACGATTGGGGGGAGCGCTACCAGGGTCTGCTCGTGGACGGGCCTGACGGCAGCGACAACTACGAACCGGAAGCCAACCAGCCGCTGGCGAAGAACCTGAAGGGCAAGCTCCTTCTCGCCCACGGGACGATGGACGACAATGTCCCGGAGAACAACACGCTTCTCGTCGTCGAGGCGCTCATCAAGGCGAACAAGGACTTCGACCTCCTGCTGCTCCCCAACCAGGCGCACGGCTACGGCTCGATGTCGAACTACATGACTCGCCGCCGGTGGGACTACTTCGTCGCGAACCTCCTCGGCGCCGAGCCGCCGAAGGAGTACCGGATCGGCGGGACGCCGGGCGCGCGTTAGGCGCCTGGCGTTCCGCCGAGCACCGTCTCGATCCGGCCGAGATCGTCGGGTGAGATCTCGAGCCGGTCGAGCGCGGCGACGCTGTCCTCGACCTGGGCCACCCGGCTCGCGCCAATGATGGCCGAGGTGACGCGGCTGTCGCGCAGCACCCAGGCGAGCGCGAGCTGCGCGAGTGACTGGCCGCGCGACTTCGCGATGTCGTTCAGGTGTCCGAGCTGCGTCACGCGTTCCGCGGTGATCTCCTCGGGGCGGAGTGCGCCATGCGCTTTTGCCGCCCGCGAATCGGCGGGAATTCCGCGCAGGTACCGGTCGGTGAGCAACCCCTGCGCCAGCGGCGAGAAGACGACGCAGCCGATGCCTTCGTCGCCTAACGTCGAGAGCAGCCGCGGCTCGATGTCGCGGACGAACATGCTGTACTTCGGCTGGTGGACGAAGCAGCGCGTGCCGAGCGAGCGAAGCATCGCCGCGGCCGCGCGCGTCTCGTCGGCGTCGTAGGCCGAAATGCCGACGTAAAGGGCCTTTCCCTGCTTCACCGCGTCGGCGAGCGCCGTCATGCTTTCCTCGAGCGGCGTGTCGGGCGCGGGGCGATGGTGGTAGAAGATGTCGACGTAGTCGAGCCCCATCCGCCGGAGGCTCTGGTCGAGGCTCGCCAGCATGTACTTCCGCGACCCACCGTCCCCATATGGGCCCGGCCACATCCGCCACCCAGCCTTGGTCGAGATGACCAGCTCATCACGATGGCCGGCCAGGTCGCGCGCGAGCACCTTGCCAAACGTTTCCTCGGCGGATCCTGGCTCCGGCCCGTAGTTGTTCGCGAGATCGAAGTGGGTGATCCCGAGCTCGAACGCGCGGCGTATCATCGCGCGCGATTCCTCGAACGGATCGACGCTCCCGAAGTTGTGCCAGAGCCCGAGCGAAAGTAGCGGGAGCTCGACGCCGCTCCGGCCGCAGCGGCGGTAGCGCATCTTGTCGTACGCGGGGATGACGGGCATGCGCGCCTAACGGTCTGGGAGTTGATGCGGCAGGGATCGCGTCTCCTGATGATCGCGGCAGAAAGTCGCGCGCGAAGCATCGTTCGGCAAGCGGGGCAGCGATTTCACGCACGACGCACTCGCCGCTGCCTGGGCGATGGCTCCAGCTCGCGCGCCGGCCGGCGACACCCGGGCGAATGCTCGGTGCTGCTCGCCGGACTTCCGCTTTGCTCGTCCGGCGGCGAAGATCTGGCCAGCACTGGTCGCTCTCCTGATCCGGCTCGCTTCGCTCGACCAATCCCAACCGGACCTGATACGTCCGACGCCAGCTCCGCCCACGTGAACCAGCCGGCAGGCTCCGACCCCGCGTTGCTTTCCGTTAACGGCGTCTCAAAGCGCTTCGGCGGCGTGCAGGCGCTGCGCGGCGTGCACTTCGAAGTTCGCGCCGGGGAGGTCCATGCCCTCGTCGGGGAGAACGGCGCCGGGAAGAGCACCATCATCAAGATCCTCGCCGGATCGATCCGGCGCGACAGCGGCAACGTCTCCCTTGCCGGCGCGACGGTCGATTTTCGCTCACCGGCAGATTCACAGGGCGCCGGGATCGCGGTCATCCATCAGGAGCTGGCGATGCTGCCAACGTTAGGCATCGCCGAAAACCTGTTCGTCGGACGCCTGCCCTCGCGCCGCGGGTGGGTCGACCGGTCCGCCCTGCGGGCTGCTGCCTCTGCGATCCTCGAGGAAGTGGGGCTGGATCTCGATCCGGATGCGCGCGTTTCGGGGCTGAGCGTGTCGCAGCAGCAGCTGGTCGAGATCGCCCGTGCGCTGTCCCGTGGCGCGCGGCTCCTGGTCATGGACGAGCCATCAGCGTCGCTCACCGAGCACGAAGTTGCGCGACTGCTCGCGCTCGTCGACCGCTTGCGAAGCGCCGGCACTGCGGTCGTCTACGTCACCCATCGGCTTGCTGAAGTATTCGCAATCGCCGACCGGATCACGGTGCTGCGCGACGGCCAGTCGGTGGCGACGGTCGCGGCGGCGGACTCGTCGCCGTCCGCACTCATCTCGATGATGGTCGGGCGCGAGCTCGCCCCGCGCGTCGCCGCCCCTGCACCCCCGTCAGGCCCGGATCTGCTCGAAGTGCGCGGGCTGTCACGCGCACCAACGGTCAGCGACGTGTCGTTCACGATCCGTCGCGGTGAGATCCTCGGGATGGCGGGGCTGGTCGGCGCCGGACGCTCCGAGACTGCGCGGCTGATCTTCGGCGCCGATCAGCCGGATGCGGGGACGATCCTGCTGGAGGGACGACCCGTTCGCTTGCGTTCGCCGCGCGCGGCGCTGGCCGCTGGGATCGCGATGGTTCCCGAAGACCGGAAGCGACTGGCGCTCTTCATCGATGCGGCGGTCCACTGGAACATCACGATCGCGCGGCTGCCGGCGCTCAGCAACTGGGGAGTCGTCCGTGCGCGGCGTGCGCGCTCGATCGCGCGCTCCTTCGTCGATCGGCTCCGGGTCAAGCCCGCCGCGATCGACGTTCCCGTGAGGAAGTTGTCCGGCGGAAATCAGCAGAAAACCGTGCTCGCGCGCTGGCTGGCTACGGCGCCGAAAGTATTGATCCTCGACGAGCCGACCCACGGCGTCGACGTCGGGGCAAAGGCCGAGATCTACTCGCTCATCCGCCGGCTCGCCGGCGAGGGGATGGCGATCCTCCTCGTCTCTTCGGAGTTGCCCGAGGTGCTCGAGCTGAGCGACCGTATCGCCGTGATGCGCGAGGGGCGGCTGGTGACGATCGTCGATCGCTCCGCGGCGAGCGAACGGTTGATCATGATGCACGCGACGGGGGCGTCGAGCGCCGCCGGCGGCGCTGCCTAACGCGCCGGCCGCAGCCGCAGCAGCAGGATGTCGTGCGCCGGAACGTCCGCGACCAGCGGGCGCTGGGTCGTGCCACGATCCCCGTTCGCCCACAGGTCGCGGACGGAATAGCGGGTCGTCGCGAACGACGCTGTCCGTGCGGAAAGGCTGTCGCGCACCCCTTCCCTGCTCCAATCGAACACGACGTGGCGCGGTGCCTTCGCGCGGTTGAGCACGGCCATCGCCCAGTCAGCGTGCACCAGGGGCTTGAACCAGATCTCGACGCTGTCCGCGGCGGAATAGCGAAATCCCTCCACGCCGAGCGAGTCCTGATCGACCGCGACGACATCGTGGTTCGTCAGCACCGATGCAACGTCAGGCGGCATCGACCGGAGATCGTTGCCGGCGATCAATGGCGCGGCAAGCATGCTCCACATCGCGAAGTGCGCGCGGTTCTCGGCGGCATTCAACCCGTTCCC
>JAICUE010000487.1 GCA_025936015.1 Gemmatimonadaceae bacterium | reverse complement strand
TTTCGCGAGCTCGTTCCCTCGCTCCGCCGCGCCGATCGCGCGATCGTGATCGCCTCGCACAACCTCGACGAGCTCGAACGCCTCGCCGACCGCGTCGCGATCGTCGACCGCGGAAAGCTGATGCGCATCGTCGAGACGCGGCGGCGCGTGAGCGAGACCGCGGTGACACGCTACCGGATCGCTTATCGCGGAGGGGAGGACGTCGTGCGCGCCATCTTCCCTGGCGCGACGACACTCGCCGAGGGCGAGGTGGAAGTCGAAGTGTCCGGGCTCGAGGAGCTCAATCGCGCGCTCGCCGCATTGATCGCGCGCGGAGTGCTGATCTCATCGGCCGCGCCGGCTTACTCGGCGCTCGAGGAACACTTTCGTCAGGCCGTGAGGAGCGAACCATGAAGGCGCGACTCGGCGCGTATGCCTACTGGCAGCTGCGCGATTTCCTGTTCGAGCGCGCGGCAGCGATCGTGATCGTCGGGCTCATCCTCGTCTTCGGCGTGCACGAGTCGCTCGGCGAGGGAGCGCAGCGGCTGCTGGCTGCCGGCGGACGGAACGCTGATGCATTCACCGCGCGAACCGTCGCCGACCACCTGACGATTCTCTGGTTCATGACCGTGCTGATCGCGATCCACGGGATCAGCTCCAACGATCGCACGACCGGCCGGTTCCGGCTGATCTTCGCCAAGCCGGTGCGCGTGCTCCCGTATTACGCACAGGCGTTCGTGCTGCACGGGCTCGCGTTCATGCTCTGCTCGATGATCAGCCTCGCGGCGCTGTCGCGGCTCGTCCCGATGATCGGCCAGACCGCTGGGGCAGCCGTCGCGATCTTCTTCTGCAGCTACATCCTCGTCGGCGGCGTTGGATTCCTGATGTCGGCGATCTTCCGCTTCGATTGGTTGGCGACGACGGTGATCTGGGCCGTCGTGCTCTACCTTCAGAGCAAGTACCAGGGGGCACGGTGGCTGGCCCCGCTCCCGCCATTCTCGAAGATCGCCGAGCAGATCGGCCGGCTGAAGACGCTCGACAACATCGAGTGGGGGCCGCTTCTCTGGGTGGTCGCCTACGGTGTCGCATGCTTCCTGCTTGGGCTGATCATCCTCAAGCGACGCCCTCTCGCGACCTGACATGACCACGACCGTTCGCACGACTCCGGCGCCGGCATCCCTGCCGGCGCTCGCGCCCGCTTCCGTCCGGCGGCTCTCGCTGCCTAACGGCCTGACGGTGCTCATCCGCCGCGACGACTCGGCGCCGGTCGCCGCGGTCGTCACCTACGTGAAGGCCGGCTACTTCGACGAGACCGACGACATCGTCGGCATCGCCCATGTCCTCGAGCACATGTTCTTCAAGGGGACGCCGCAGCGGGGGGTCGGCGCGATCGCGAAGGAGACGAAGGCAGCGGGCGGCTACCTGAACGCGCACACGATCTACGATCACACGAGCTATTACGCCGTGCTCCCGGCCAGCGGCTTCGCCGAAGGGCTCGCGGTGCAGGCCGATGCCTTCGCCAATTCCCTGATCGACGAGCGCGAGCTGGCGAAGGAGCTCGAAGTCATCATCCAGGAAGCAAAGCGGAAGACCGACAACCCGCCCGCGCTCGCGGTCGAGACGCTGTACGAACTGATCCACGACCGGCATCGCATCCGCCGCTGGCGCATCGGCCACGAGGAAGGACTGCGCACGCTCACCCGTGACGCGCTGGTCGGCTTCTACCGCAATTTCTACAAGCCGAGCAACACGATCCTCTCGATCGTCGGCGACGTCGACGTCGAGCAGACGATCGCCCAGGTCGAACAGTTGTACGGCGGCCTTCCCGGCGAGGGCGTGACCCGCTCGATCGGTGTCTGCGAGGACAGGGAGCCGGGCTTCCGCTACCGCGAGCTCTGCGGCGACGTCGCCGAAACGCAGCTCGTCCTCGGTTGGCGGACGGTGCGCGCCGGTGCGCCGGACAGCGCGCTGCTCGACCTCGCCGCCACGACGTTAGGCAGCGGTCGCGCGTCGCGCCTCTATCGCGCGGTCCGTGAGCGGGGGCTCGCCGCATCGGTGAGCGCCTACGATTACGGGACGACCGAAGTCGGCGTCTTCGTCGTCCACGCCGAGACGGAGCCGGAGAACACCCTCGCCGCGGCGCGCGCGATCTGGGCGCAGCTCGGTGATCTCCGCGCCAACGGCCCGACCGAGCAGGAGCTCGAGCGTGCCCGGAGGCTCTACGAGGCGCGCTGGGTGCGCCGCTTCGAGACGATGGAAGGCCAGGCCAACTATCTCGCCGAGTGGGAGGCGATGGGCGACTGGCGGATGGGGGACGAGTATCTCGAGCG